>CANQRJ010000042.1 GCA_947626215.1 uncultured Bacilli bacterium | reverse complement strand
AAAAAGATGAAAAAGTTTTCCACATTTTCATCTTTTTTCATGTCAAGCATTTTTTTCACCTAAACTCAAAAAATAAAAAGTGTAGCATTTGATCTGTACACTTTCTAATTTTTTAATAATTGTCTTTACTTCTTAAGAAAGAAGGAATTTCGAATTCACTCGTTTCATCTTCTTCAACTCTTCTTTTTGGTAAAGCATCCTCTTCATCATCTGAATCTTTATCTTCTTTTCCATCAAATCCTGTTGCAATAACAGTTACAATCACTTCATCTGTTAGATTCGAATTTGGAATTGCTCCAAAAATAATATTAATATCAGAATTGGCAGCCTCTCTTACAGTTTCAACGGCATCTTCAATTTCAAATAATGTTAAACTATCACCACCTGTAATATTTATTATCGCATCGGTTGCTCCATCAATGGTTGTTTCAAGTAAAGCACTCGATACGGCTTGACGCGCTGCTTCTACGGCACGATTTTCTCCAACGCCCATACCAATTCCAATTAAAGCCGTTCCAGATTTCTCCATGACTGTTTTAATATCCGCGAAGTCTAGGTTTACGATTCCTGTCACGGCAATTAAGTCAGAAATAGATTGAACTCCACGATGTAATACATTATCAACTTCTTTAAAGGCATCTTTAAACGTAGTTGTTTTATCAATAATTTCTCTTAAACGATCATTTGGAATAATAATCAACGTATCTACATGTTTTCTTAACTCTTCTAATCCTACTAAAGCATGTTCCATTCTTCTTTTTCCTTCAAAACGGAATGGCTTCGTTACAATTCCAACGGTTAAAGCACCAGATTCTTGAGCAATCTCGGCAATAATAGGAGAAGCTCCTGTACCTGTTCCACCACCAAGGCCACACGCGACAAAAACCATGTCTGCCCCTTTAACGGCTTCTTCAATTTCTTTTTTGCTTTCTAAGGCGGCTTCTCTTCCTACTTCAGGATTAGATCCAGCACCTCTTCCGCCTGTAATATTCGCGCCTATTTGAATTTTATTTTTAGCATGAGATGCATTTAATACTTGTAAATCCGTATTTACAACATAAAACTCTACGCCTTGTACTCCTTCATCAATCATTCGGTTAACGGCATTACAACCACCACCACCAACACCAAATACTTTAATTTTTGCTATCGGATCAATTTTTAAATTATCGTTCATCTCTAGTCCTCCTTAATTATCAAAAAAATATCCAAAAAGTTTACCTAATATTGAATGTTCTTCAAAAGGTAATTTCTTACTTACACTGCTTAATTCTTCCGTCTCATCTTCATTAAAAATTGAAAAATCTACTTCTTCTTCATTTGTTTTTTCATCATAATATTTTAAAAGACCTACTGCAGAAGAATAGATGTTACTGCGAACTCCTAACTCTTTAGTAAGAAAGATTTTGGCATGATGTCCAAACACTTCTTCCACTAAAATAGAAAAGTTAGTCATCTCGCTTACTCCACCTGTAATCATTATATAATGAATTTCCTTTTTTGTTAAGAGATTTATTTGTTTTTTTGCATTTTTTAAAATTTCTTCAATTCTAGAAGACACAATCTCACTTGCCTCGTATTCACTTACAAAAATACTTTCTCCTTCTTTTGTTGTATACTCTTTTTTAATACTTGCACTCGTTTTTCTTTTATGAGCCGCGGCAAGTTCCATTTTTATATTTTTCGCATCTTTTTTGGTTACATGAAACATATAAGATAAATCATGTTCAATCGAAGAAGAACCTGTTTGTAGAGATATTGTATTGGTTAAAAGTCCCTTATTAAATATCGAAACAGTCGTTGTATGATACCCAATATTAATAATTGAGCCTACTACATCTTTCATCATAGGACTTTGACATTCATAATAGTCTCCAATAGAGCCTAAAGTAAAATCAACTACCTTAACTCCTAATTTTTCTAAACATTTTACAATCGTATAAACATTCTTACGTGGAATGGTAACGACTAAAGATTTAACATTAATCTTCTCGGCTTCTAAACCAAGAGGACTTTTTACAATTTTCTCGTCATCTAAATAAAAAGATGTAGGATGAATACTTACAATTTCTTTATCACTATCAATCTTGTTATAAGTGGATGCTTGCATCGCCCGTATAATATCAATTCGGTTTACCAAATGTTCTTCATTCGTAATGGTACTAGATCCTTCTGTAAGTAAAAATTCTGCTCCCTCACTTGGCACCGTGACAACAACTTTTTTTACATCCACCCCAAGCATACTATTACATTTTTGAAACACTTCTTGTAATTTAGGTAAAAAAGCATTCGGATCAATAATAAAACCTTTTCTCACACCTTGAGACGCCACACAAGAAACACCTAAAATATTTATTTTTCCATTTAAAGATTCTCCTACCACTAACTTGATGAATTCAGAACCAATATCAATGCCGGCTAGTATCTTTCTCATGAAACCACCTATTTTCTAACCTTAATTATACAGAAAAGAAAAGAAAAAAACAAGATTTCTTGCATAGAAATTTTAAAGCCAAGAAAAAGAACCTGAGTAGAATATACTAGGTGCATTTCATTTATTCTTTAGAAGAAGAATCCTTAAACATTTCGGTATTAAAAGTGATTTCTTGTTCAATTTCTTCATCAAAAATGTCTTCTCTAAAATCATTCGTTTGATTTTTAAGAATATAATAGATTTCTTTTCTTACATTAAAACTCTTCGTATAAGCTTTATCATTATTTTTCGCATCTTCTACTAAAGCATCATACATTTTCTTTGCATAAGAATCTACATCAATAAATCGAATATGTTTTAATTTTTCTTCTGTTTGTTTAAATCGATCTATTTTATATTCATCGATGGTTTGATAAACACCATCAGAGATCGTAGAAATAGCCATATCATCTGATTTAAAGGAAACATCAGTTAAAATAGGGTTACCCTCTTCATCTTTTGGTTTTACTAAACTAGTATAAGTCGGTCTTGTTTCATAATGAATGTTACTTGCATATTCCACAAAACCATCGTCATACCCTTTGTAGCCTAACATTTCATAAGAGAACCATTTTAATGAATAAGAATCAGGTCTTCCATATGGATTATTTGGTTGATACCAGTGAACAATATTGATACCTTCTCCACCATAAGAGTTGGATCCTCTAGAGGTCGTTCCTGTAAGATTTGTATATAGCATAATTCTATTTTGAATTAAATCATCGATGGTCTTTAATTCAAAATCATAAGAAATATCACTTAATCTTTGATACTGAGTCACTTGTCTTGCTCTAAATCTTGCATATGGGTCTTCTGAGTATGTATCTCCAATAAATTTTTCTGGTTCTTTGTTATAATCATGAGACTCTCCATCTACAGTTGCAAATTTTCTAGATTCATTTGGATAAGAAATTTGAACGCCAAGAGCTTTTTGTTCTTCTGGTGAAAGCTTTAAATAAGCCATCGCCTCAATATAATCCAACGTATAAATAGAATCAAACATTTTACGATAGAAATCACTAATTTTTTCTTTACTATTAATTCGTTCTGGAGTTAAATTGGTTGCCACTTCTAATTGATCTTTAAAATAGATAGATAAATTCATGACAATTCCCGTGGCGCTAAACTTTTGCATTAAAAATTCATCGGCATAATCTTCTCCACCGGCATCATATCTACGGTCATAATCTTTTAAGAACAAGCGATCATCCAAATAATGAGCCGTTTCATGAGACCAAGTAGCCCAAGTAGGATGTCCTCCATCTAAATTTCCATCATTTTTAATATTACTATCCATAAATCCGGCAACATTCCACTCAATTCGGTCTCCCCAGTTACCTGCATTCACTCCATATTCTGCAGGCCAAAGATTCACGACTTCATCAAAGTTTTTATGGAATGGTTCATTGGTAGAAAATGGTGTATTATAAACAGAAGTTCCATTTTCATTTTTCGTAGTTCGTTTATCAATTTGATATAAATGAATATCATTAAATAATTTTGGATCCTGTAAAATACTATAAGCCGTATTATAATAAGATGTGATTCGATCTGTATAAACTTTCATTTTTTCTTTAAAGCTTGCAAGTTCCGTTGGATCCAAAGGATTTCCCATATAAACTCTTTGAGCTCCAATCGTAAATTGAGCCGGAGCAGATACCAAATAAGCGGCCGTTTCAGGTAACGTTAAAAGAGGAAGAGTATAATTAAATACGTTATAATTATCTCGATGTTCATCATCTACCGTACTTAAGTGATCCCATAAAGTATATTGTACATCTTCTTCATGTCCTTCTACTGGAATTTCTACTAAAATACCTTTAAACTGACTTCTGACCCACTCATCCATATTGTGATTACTAAAATGAGTTACTAAATACTCTAAGAAAACAGGCATATTGATTAAATGAGTATAACCACTTAAAAGATTATTATATACCGTATGAGTTACATTGGTATTAAAGTTTGTCCCAGACAAATCTCCAAAATAAAGTTCAGTCATTTTTTCCGGAGTTAAAACATCATGGAATCCTTGCATTTGAAACATCATAAAATCGTATAATTTCATTCCATCAATATCTAAGTCATAAAAACGTCTAAAATAATTATAAACATATAAAACTTTTTCAAGATTTTTATCTTTTTTAATCTCACTTTCAATATAATCATTCATAATGTCGTCATCTGAAGTATTCGTATAATCACTATTGGATAAATATTTTAAAACAAAATCTCTTAATTCATTTTTCGTTGTTTCATTATAGAAATCACGGTAGATTCTACTGTCGTCATTTGTTGTTAATATATCTAAGTTATTCGTGTAATCTAGTCCTTTTAAATAATTCGTTAAATTATTTACCACTTTGGAATTTGCATCAATTACATAATGATTATAATTATACTGAATATTTAATTCAGGAATGAGATAAGTAGCCACCATGTCATAAACTTTATTAAAGATGAGATGATATTCGGCCTTAGTCCCCGTTTTAAATACAATTTTTAATTTGTCTATTTTCTTTGCATCATCCGTTGTTAAATAAGTCACAATATTTCCAGACTTATCAACTGGCACCATATGAGTAATCTTATCGTTTAAAAGAGATTCATCGGTCACATTTTTAGCTAATTCAATGATTTTATCACTATCATAATAAGGCATTAGTTTTACTAAGTTCGCATATAAGTTTTCTTTATCCTCATCGTAATCTAAATGATTTGTCTCGCCTAAAGATTTTTCAATACGTAAAGTTGGTAAATTTTCAATCGAAGTGTTTTGAATTCTCCAATATTCCGAGTCAAAATTTAAAGTTTCAGAAAAGAACTCGTCATTCACGTCTTCATTTGAAATTGGATCAACTCCTGTTTGAGAGTTCATATCTCCGACAAAATAATTATTTTCACTTTCTTTAAATCCTTGGAAGAAAGCACTATCAATCACTCCATAACTAAAGCTTACATTGTTTTTAAAGGTAGCATTTGCTCCACCACAACTAAAACCACAAATGTTTCCTCTTTGCCATCCGGCATCCAAATAAACATGTGTATAATTGTTTTCGAAAGTTCCACCAGAACTTCTTCCAACTAAACCTGCTCTAAAATTCCAACCTCCTCGGATAGAACCATCTACATAACAATTTTTAATATCCGTGTCCGTTGTAGAACCTACTAATCCACCAATTTGTTGATAATTAGCATGAGGAGAAGTAATAATGAAATTCGTAACTCGGCAATTTTCAATGGTAGATCCTGTTGCACTTCCAAGTAATACGCCAACTCCACCTTCTGTACTAGAAGTTTTAGAATACCCATCGACTAAAATATTTTTAAAAGTAGAATTTGTTGCAATAGGAGCGATAGTGCCTTGAGCATTTTGAGTAGGCATCGTAATATCTTTTAATTTTAAGTTTTCAACCGTTCCATTTTGAATTTTTCCAAATAAAGGTTTGGATAAATTTTTAATCGTGTGTCCATTTCCATTCAATGTTCCAGTAAACTCTTCTAGATACGTATTCCCATCTACCTCGACTCCACTTGCATTATAATCACGAGTTAAAGTGACTACGCCATTTTCTTTTAATTCTTCTATTAAAACTTTAAAGGCCTCGATAGGATGTGTTTCGTTTTTAGCATGATTATTTTCTTTTATTCTTCCAAAATCAATTCTTAAAGTCTCCCCATTTTTTTCATCTGTTAAATAAGTAGAATCTAAAATAAGAATAAGTCGTCCATCTACATTTCGAATTTCTTTTATTTTAGAACGGAAAGTAGGCATTTCTTCCATCATCACTTCTACAAAATAGGAATCTAAATTTTGACTCATTTCATTTACGTTCACTTCATCTACTAAAAGAATTTTTTCAGAATCAGTGAGTTGATATAAATTTACATCAATGATTTCTTTTAATTCAATATCATTTGTTTCAAAAGAAATCACTTCATCTAAAAGAATTGCATTTTCTACATAATGTTCACTGTTTTTAGTCTTATCTATGTCACGGTCATAATCACCTATGATTTGAACAAAATATCTTACTTGATCTTTAGAACTCTTAAATATAATTTCTTTTTTGTAGTCGCCTTCATATACTAAATTTCCATTTTCATCGGTAATAAGAACTTTAGGAGTTCCAACAAGAGAGTGATCTACGTCTTTTAAATCCAAATGAACATGAACTTGAGAATTGATTTCTTCATAAGTAAAATCATTAGAAAGAACCACATCTTTTAATACTTCTGGTTTAAAAGTGTAAGACTCGCGTAAAGTGATTTTCTTTCCATTACTTAAAATAAGGTCCGTTAAATGAAGTTCTTTTTCACCAGAACTAAAGTACCCATCTAAAATGAGTTCGTACCCAGTACCCACTTCTGTAACTTTATATTCTTTTTCATTTAAAACCACTTGATCTAAAGTCGCATCAAATAATTGTAAATCACCATCAAGATCAAAATATAATTTTATTTGTTCATTTTTTTCAAAATAAGAATTTCCTTTTTCACTAAGAACTACTCCATTTTTGATTTTGAAATTTTGATAAGTTTCTTCACTATATAAACCGTATGGAATTTTAAGAATTTCCTCATCTTTGACTTCATTTTTAGTTCCAAAAACATCGATAGTATCGGTATCTAAATCATAACTACCTTTAAAAATCAAATCAAAATTTTTATCTTTTTCAAAATCTTTGAAAATAACCGTATTATGTCCTGCTACTATTTTTTCACTTTGATCTTGTAATTGAATCATACCATCTTTAAAATTTTCTGGTTTTTCATTGGAATCTAAAACTACATCAAAATCAAAGGTTGCCGTATTTTTAGAATAATCATCCGTAATTATTAAATGATCAATCTTTGGCTTATCTTTTAAAACATCTACTGTAAGTTTCTTTTCCTCGACAGAAAACATGTCGGCTTTATTCATATTATAATAACCTGTGATAGCAAGTTGAACTCGGTTCGCTTTAATATCAAATAATCCGGATTCATTTGGAATAATCAAATTTGCAGATACTTTATAATCTGTCGTAGTGGATTCTTTATAAGTGTCTACCGAATAATTAAGTCCATTAATCGTAATAATAGAAAGTTTATTGTAGTTATTATTATTTCCATATTTTTTAGCAATAGCCTTCACCGTATCTCCCACATGAACTGTAAAATCAATTTTATAATTTTTTTGTCCTTTTACAGGATAGTAATTTTCTCCTACAATGGTCATGGAAGAAATATAAATATCATCTTCATTATGAGTAAGAATTGTTTTTTCATCAAGAGATGTATTTGTATAACGATATTTTGAAGAAAGCTCATAATCGGCTAAAACTTTAACTGTATAAAAGCCATCAAAATTCTTTTGATAAGATAAATTTACATCTACAAATTCTTTTTCTTTTGGATCAATTTCCTCACTCGAAATAATTTTTCCATTAGAATCTACCAAGACTACAGTTAATTTAGTTGTAGCTAAATTGGGGTCAGAAAATTTAAAATGAGCATGAATACTTTGTTGTTCCTTATCATCACTTAAAGTCAGATCTTCTACAGAAGGTGCATCTTTTAAAACCGTATAAGTTAAAGCATGAGTTTGATAATCTTCTCCATTATAAAATGTTTTTAAACTATCTAATCCAACATGATTTAATAAAACTGTATGTTTTCCAGGTGAAGTGTCGGCTCCATTTAAGGCCACTTCATAATAATCATTATCTTTTTTACTAATGTTATATTCTTTCGCTTTATCTTCTATTTTTACCTCGGCATTCACTACAGTAGCATTTCTAATATTGGTACTTTTAAAAGAAATAATTGGAGTTTCTCCTTCTTTGATCGCATCCGTAATGGCATATTCCGTTAAAGTAAAATGATAATCTCCTCCCAAAGTAAAGTTTTGGGACATCATAGACTCATTACTAAAATGGTTTTTGTCATCATGAGATTCACTATCTAAATCATAATTTCCAGTAATTTGAATTTCATAAGTTTGATCGAGTTTGGAATCAAAAGAAATGGTAGTTTTTTCATTTTGAACACGTCCCGTACTAATAATTTGATCATCCAAGTAAAGAGTCGCCATACCATCTATAAACGCGTGATCCGGATCGACGAGATAAAAACTCAAAGTTCCATTTTCATCATCTAAATTAAATCGATTTATATAAGGTTCTTCTTTTAGTACTTCTCTTGTCATTTTAAGAGTTGTTTTTACGCTTTTTCCATTATCAACAAGAACTTCTGTAATCGTAAAATCACAAACTCCTGATTCATCTGGGGTTGTAATTTTTAAAACATAAGTATCATTCATATATGTAACATTATAATATTGATTATTGATTTTAACTTGAGTAATCTTTGCATCTTTTGGACTTATTTCTGCCTTAAATTTAAGCGTAATTTCTCCTCTTTGAACATAGTACTCTTCCTCTAAACGTTCTTCATGTAAAACAACTTTTGTTTTATCGTTTACATCTTCCACAATGTCGCCTACGTCTTCAATGTCGACTTTTCCATCGCCATTAACATCAAAATCGGATGGATTTTTAGAAGGACTTGTATTAGAAGTCGTAACTCCACTACTGTCATTCGTAGAAGGAGTATCACTTAAATTTCTAGTTCCTTCCATATCAATTAAATAATCAATAATTTCTTTCGCATCTTCATAATCTTTAATTCCATCTTGATTGGTATCTTTTTTCTGATTTTGAAAGAAAAATAAACCACAAAGAACTCCAAGTAAAATAATTTCTAAACCAAATAAAGAATAAAATAATTTCTTATCTTCTTTATTTTTAAGATATTTGAACCCAGTTGTAAGAAAAGGAATGAGTAAAAGAATAAAAAGAAGAATGCAAAGCGCAAAAAGAGGGGCATGCGTGAAAACTTGAATTTTTTCTTCCGCGTCTTCTTTAATCTCGTTTTCTTTATTAGAAGGAATGGCTTCCCCTTCCTTTGCATCACGAGAAACAAAGACTTTTGTAGATGCCGTAGGAAAACGAACGGACCCACTTCCATTGGATGCAGAGACATTTGTTAAAGCAATATTCGTATCTCCTACATTCGCGTCTTCTTTGACTTTTAATGTAATACTAAGAAAAATCCCCTGTTCCATAGAAATTTTACCATTTTTATAAAGAATTCCAAATTTATTATTTTTTTCATTATAAGAAATCATTTCAGTATTAGAAATAGCAAAATTCGATTCATCTATCTTTTGAAATACGTTATTATCATACTTCAGAGTAGCAACCATAGCATAAGTTTCAAAACCTTCTGGCAAGCTTGCCGTAAGAGTGATTTCATCTCCTACGGTTAAATCTGTTTTATTCATTTTTAAAGTAATTTCATTTTGAGTAGCATTTACAGATAATGGTAAAAAGACCAAACAAAGGAAAAGAAAAATCAAACCATTTATTTTTATCTTTTTCATATAAATTTCTCCCATCTTTTTTTTGGTTTCTATTTTAATATATTCTTTTAAATTTTACAACTTTTTTCTTTATATTTTAAATATTTGGACATATACTGGTGCACTATAATAACGGTGTATCTCACGACATTGCCTTTCGTTATCGTAACTCCAGTCTGCAAAATAATATAATCCTACTTGTATTTTTGAAGTAAAACTACTTATTCTATTTTGTCTTTCAGAGCAATCATAAACATCCCAATATTTATCTGTATTATTTGGGCCATCTACTCCATTATTTGATTTATTACAGTATCCCCATCCGTTATCTGGAAGCCACATGCCTTCTGAGCCTATTAAGTAATTAGCAAAACTAAATTTTTCAGATCTTTTGCTTGACTCTTCATAATCTCCAAATCCGTTTAAATCTTTTGGAGGAGAATATTGTGTTGTAGCACTTAAAACTAAAGCTTTCCCATTGTAAATGACTCCAGAAACAAATTTTTCATGGTCATTACCACTGCATTCAGGTTTTTCACATTCTTTCAATGCCGAGGTTGTTTCTTTATTATAATAACATGTACAAGAAGCAGATTTTCCAGATCCAGAAATTACTGTAGTTCTGCTACTTGCTCTTAAAATACTATATGCTGGATCACTTTTTCTTAGTAAACTACCTGTGGTTCCTCCACAGTCATACAACGCATTTCGAAAAGCTTGATATTCTATAGCCGTTTTAAATTTATCTATATAATTATCTAATAATCTTTGAAAATTTTCTTTACTACATGCCACTTTTACACTGCTATCATAATCATTAGGATCCATAGCTTCTACTGGATCACAACTTTGAGTATTACATGTGGCCGTTTCGGTTTCTACATTTCCACAGTTTGACCCTGTATTGTTATCTTTTTCTTGATACCTTCTTGTTTTTACTCCTCCTCCACATGTTTTACTACAAGCTCCATACTCTTTATCTATATAACTTTTACTTTTACTACTACATTCTTTAT
>CANQRJ010000041.1 GCA_947626215.1 uncultured Bacilli bacterium | reverse complement strand
CAATGAATAATAATATGGGAATGATGGGTGGAATACCAACTCCTCCTACCATGTCACCTGCTAAAAACGAGAAACCAAAAAAGAAATTTAATCCGATACTTATTGTTTTGATTGTTGTATTAATTGCGGGGGTAGGGTTTGCAGTTTATTATTTTTTAAATACTAGTCAAACAAAAACTAGTGTTACAATATCTCCATTATTAACTGAAGTTGAATTGGGTTCTACATTAGATGAAGGAGTAAGTGCTTATGCTAGAGTAACTGGTATGAGTGCAGAAAATTGTACTGTTGAGTCTAATGTTAATCCTTCAAAAGCCGGGACTTATCAATATACAGTTAAATGTGGAGATAAAACAAGTGGACCTCATACTGTAAATGTGTTAGATACGATGCCACCTGAAGTAATTACTAAAGATGTTATTGTTCTTCCAGATACGGTTGTAGAAGCTACAGACTTTATAGATGAAGTAGAAGATGCATCTGAATATACTGTTGATTTTGAAGAGGAACCTGATACTTCTGCTACAGGAGATTATGAAGTTACACTTATTATTACAGATGATTATGATAATGAAACGACTGTGACTGCTAATTTGACTGTGGATGATAATGCTCCTGATTATTATTTGTCATGTGTAGAAAGTATTGAATCTGAGACTACAAAATACGAAAATGCTAAAATTGAATATAATTATAAATATGGAATTAGTTTGAATGGTGAATTTTATAATGCATTAAAAAATGTTGTTTATCAATTTGATGAAGAAGAAGACTATTTATTAGCTAAAGAAGATATTCTTGATGATGAATTTGATGGAATAAAGGGTAAAGTAAGATCTAATGATAAAGAAATGACTATTACAATTTTTAATTATTTAACTCTTGATGATTTGGCAGATGAATATGAATTAGATGAATTCCCAACATTAGATACAGATATTGAAAATATCTATTTAGATGCAGGAAATAGCTGTGATATGGAATAATTTTAAAGACTTTGAAACAAGTCTTTTTTTTTTGCATAAAATACACAAGAGGAGGTCTATATGAAAGTTGTTGTTTATGCAATTAGTAAAAATGAAGAAAAATTTGTCAAACGTTGGGTTGATTCGATGAAAGAGGCCGATGAAATCATTGTTTTAGATACGGGTTCTAGTGATAAAACCGTCGAACTTTTAAAAAAATATAAAGTCAAAGTCTATGAAGAAAAAATAGATCCATGGCGTTTTGATGTGGCAAGAAATCACTCCTTAGAAAAGGTTCCAGTTGATACCGATATTTGTGTTTGTACAGATTTAGATGAAGTTTTTGAGCCTGGGTGGAGAGAAATTTTAGAAAAAAGTCTTCAAGGGAAAGATTTTACGCGTGTTCGTTATTTATATCATTGGAAATTAAAAGAAAATGATATACCGTGTGTAAGTTTTTATTTAGATAAGATTCATAAAAGAGAAGGGTATATATGGAAACATCCCGTTCATGAAGTATTAACAACTAATGAAAAAGAAAAAATAATAGAAGTACCCATTACCTTAAAACATTACCCAGACCATAAAAAATCACGTTCTTCTTATTTACCACTTCTTGAAATGAGTGTGAAAGAAGATCCTGATGATGATCGAAATTTACATTATTTAGGAAGAGAATACATGTATTATCAAAAATGGGATCCGTGCATTGAAACTCTCCATAAACATTTACATTGTAAAAAAGCAACTTGGAAAGATGAACGCGCGGCATCTATGAGATTTTTAGCAAGAGCATATTTTGCAAAAGGTTATCCTGAAGAAACAGAGTTTTGGTATCAAAAAGCCATTGAAGAAGCTCCTTATTTAAAGGAAGGATATGTCGAATTAGGAAGTTTTTATGAAATCGGGAGTCGTTATGACTTAGCATATGAAGTGTTAAAAAAGGCAGAAAAAATTAAAGAAAAAAGCAAATCTTACATTAATGAAGAATTTGCCTGGAATGATTCATTTTATGATTTACTTTCTCTTGCTTCTTTCTATACGAAACATTATCAAGAATCTGTAGAATATGTGAAAAAAGCCATTCTTTTAAATCCAGAAGAAACTAGATATCAGAAGAATCTGGAGTATTTTCTTCCGTATTCAAAATAAGTTTCGCATGAACGACTAATCGGTCATTGTCACCGGTACAAGTCGATAATGTAAGTAAGTAATCACTTGGAGTCACTTCTACTCCAAAATCTTTGATACTTCTATTTTTCGTCATATCAATATATTCTTGTTTTAAAGATTCATTTTCAAAAGAAACCTTTAAATAATCACTCGTTTTAGGAATCGTATAAATAGAATAAATTTGCCAATTCATAGACTCATACATTGTATCAAAAGAAATGACTAAATTCTCAGGATTATTATACCAAAAAGAATTTAAAACTCGGTGCAAAGTCCCAAACATTACGCCACTGTAATACATATTATGCCCATAGATAATCGTATTATCATTTAAAAATTTATCAGAATTTCTAAAATCCATATAAATCCAACCATTTCGGTCATCTTCACCATATAAATTTTTCTTTAAATAATATTTATTATCATTAGACATTACAACAGGGTAATCAATATTGGTATTTTTAACTTTTAAATAACCAACTACATCTTTATTAATCGTAAGTAAAGATGCAATATATTTATTTTTAATCACAAATTGTTCTTCTGTTTCATCAATTACTAAATCTTCAGATTCTTCTATTGTTTTTTTCACTTCTTCTTGGATTGTACTTACTTCTTGCATTGCATAATAGTTTTGAATGGAAATTGAACCAATTATAGAAACTATAAAAATAACTATGACAATTCCACATAAACGTAATGTATTAATGGTAATTTGTTTCATTAAATTATCGGAGAGATATTCATCAGAATAAACAAGCCCAATTTCAATTTTCCTTTTTTTGTACTTTTTATTTAATTGTTTTAAATATTGAAAATCATTTTCTTTTGAAATATTATCATGAAGTTCAATATATACATTTTTAAAATGATAGTTTTCTAAACAATCCAAAATAAATTCGATATCTTCTCGGTGAAATTCTAAAAATGAAATGACTTTTAAATAACGATTGACTTTAAAGAAAGATTCCATATCTTCTTTATCTTCATCCGTTAATTTATGAAAAATTTGAATTTTTCTTTGATCATACATTTTAGAATAGTGGTTAAGTTCATTTTCTAACATAAAAGGAGATAAATAAAAAATTTCACTGTGAGTCGTAACATGGATACGATGCTTATCTAATAGTTCTATTAAAAAATTAGGAATGGAAAAACACTCTAACTCTCGAATTGTCTTCATTTTAATCAGTTTTTCGCAAAGTTCATAAGTCACATTTTCTTGTTTTTTAATTCTAATTGTCCGAACTTTCGTATTTTTAAATAATTCAATTAAGAAAGAAGTAAGAAAATTACTTTGAAAAGTTAAAGTATCAATGGAATTCATCTCACATAATTCTTGTAAAAAAGGAATTACAATTTTTTTATTTTCTAAAATATAATCATCTGTAAAAACGAGCTCAGAATCACTAATAATATTTGTATTCATTAAATCTTCACGAATAATTTCTTTGGTTTTATAAGAGAATAAAAGGGCATTATTTTGAATTAAAATGACAATCTTTTTCATTCAAACACCACCAATTCTATCCTTACTTTATTATGATATCACATTTTTTGTAAAATATTGTAAAAAAATGCAAAAAATGTAGAATTTTTGTATTTTTATGATATAATTGAGACATAATAAAAAAAGAAAAGAGGTTTAGTTTATGAATAAGAAAGGAATTGCCTTAACTGTTTTGTTTGTATTATGTATGATGATTATGCCATGTTTTGTTTCTGCAGCGACCATTGAATATTTTGGTGCGACTTCTCGTGCACTTACTGATAATACGATTGGTGGAAAAGAAATTACAATTACTGCTACTAGTCGTAATACCGCGGCAGTTTATGTAGGATTTCAAATTACAAATGGAAGTTCTTTACAAAAAACATATTCTGCAGATGTCACTATGAAAAATTCAAAATTTAAATTTACTAATTGTACTGCTAATACAAGTGGAGGTTGGGAAGTTGTTTCTTGTAATGCCGATGCAAATGATCCTACAATCATTCATATTCAATTTAAAAATGATACAGGTGTATCTAGTACATCAGAGTTAACAGATGGTTATGTTGGATATTTGTCTTTTGATACTTCAGAAGCAACATCTGATCCTGATAAACAATGTGTAATGTCATTAAAAAGAACAACTCCTTCAACAGAAAATCCAAAATGTAAAATTGATGGAGACGATTACTATTGTCAAGATGGTCAAAAATGTACAAAAGATGAATATGAAGAACAATGTCCATCTACAACAGAAAATCCTCAAACAGGTTCATTTATTCCTTATGTTGTCATTGTAGCAGGTATTGGAGTAGCTAGTGGACTATATTTCTTAACTAAGAAAAATAAAATATATCATATTTAAAAAATCAAAGTACTGACCCATAAAGGTCGGTATTTTTTTTATGCTCTTTCATATACTTTTTTAGGTGATACTACTTTATGGAACTAAATGGACTTTCAAATAAAGAAGTAGAAATGCAAAGAAAGAAGTATGGGTCAAATTCATTAACAGAAGTCAAAAAAAGAAGTTTCTGGCGCCTTTTATTAGAATCATTAGGAGATCCAATCATTAAAATATTACTGGTTGCTTTAGCCGTTAAAGTTGTCTTTTTGTTTCGAGATTTTGATTGGTTTGAAACGTTAGGTATATTAATTGCTATTTTTTTGGCGTCTTTTATTTCATCTATAAGTGAATATGGAAGTGAAGAAACTTTTAAAAAATTACAAGAAGAAACCGAAAGTATTTTAGTCAAAGTAAAAAGAGAAGGTAAAATCTTAGAAGTAAAAATAGAAGAAATTGTTGTAGGAGATATAGTGCTACTTGGAAGTGGAGATATGGTTCCTGCTGACGGAATTTTGGTTGATGGCACAATTAGTGTTGATGAATCTAAATTAAATGGAGAAACCAAAGAAAATAAAAAAGTTGCTGGGTCTTTAAATAATAAATTATTAAGAGGTTCTGTAATTTATGAAGGAACCGGAATATTAAAAGTAGAAAAAGTAGGAGACCAAACCGTCTATGGTTCTCTTGCCAAAGAAGTTCAAGAAAAAGAACCAATAAGTCCTTTAAAATTACGTTTAAGAGGACTTGCTAAAACCATTAGTCGTATAGGGTATATCGGAGCCGTTTTAGTCACGTTTTCTTATCTTTTTTCAGTGATTGTAATTAATAATAATTTTGAATGGAATCGTATTTTAAATACACTCAGTAATTTTCATTTAATGGCCGATTATTTAATATACTCTCTTACTTTATCCGTCACGATCATTGTTGTAGCCGTGCCAGAAGGACTACCTATGATGATTACTTTAGTATTATCAAGTAATATGAAAAGAATGCTTAAAAATCATGTGTTAGTAAGAAAACTTGTCGGAATTGAAACGGCAGGTTCTCTAAATATTTTATTTACAGATAAGACAGGGACTTTAACTAAAGGAAAACTAGAAGTCATCGATATTATGAGTGGAGACTTTTTACATATTAAAAATTTTAAAGATTTAAAAAAATTTGAAGAATACAGTCGATTTTTACAAAAAGGAATGGTTTGGAACAATCAAAGTTTTTACAGTGATCATAAAGTAATAGGAGGAAATGCTACCGATCGAGCTTTACTAGAGTTTTTTCCACCATCAAATGAACAAAAAGAAATCATAAACTCTCTTCCTTTTGATAGTAAAAATAAATATTCTTCCATTACAGTAAAAGAAAAAGGAATTTCAAAAACGTATTATAAAGGGGCAAGCGAAATTCTTATCCCTAAGTGTAATCGAATGATAAGAAAAACTGGAGAAGAAAAACCATTTACAAGTAAAAATGAAGTTTTAGAAGAAATTCATAAATTAACCAAAAATGGTTGCCGAGTCCTTACTCTTGCGATGGGTAATGAAAATATGGAATATTTAACATTCATAGGAATTGTTGCTATTAAAGATGACTTAAGAAAAGAATCCTTTGAAGGTGTATCCTCGATTCAAAATGCAGGAATTCAAGTCGTGATGATAACAGGGGATGCGAAAGAAACGGCAGAATCGATTGCCAAAGAAGTGGGAATTGTAAAAGATGCAGGGGATTTAATTTTAACGAGTGAAGAATTAAATCGGTATAGTGAGATGGAACTAGAAGAAATTTTACCAAGAATTAAAGTGATCGCGCGTGCTCTTCCTCAAGATAAAAGTAAATTGATAAAAATAGCCGAGAGAAAAGAATTAATCGTGGGAATGACTGGAGATGGAGTTAACGATGCCCCTGCCCTTAAAAAAGCAAATGTCGGGTTTGCCATGGGAAGTGGAACGGAAGTTGCCAAAGAAGCAAGTGACATTGTTATTTTAGATGATAATATTTTATCTATTAGTGAAGCCATCCTTTATGGAAGAACGATCTTTAAAAGTATTCGTAAATTTATTATTTATCAATGTACTTGTAACTTTGTTGCTTTATTTTTATCGATTATTGGACCTTTTGTCGGAGTAAACACACCCATTACGATTATTCAAATGTTATGGATTAATATGATAATGGATACATTTGCAGGTCTTGCCTTTTCTTATGAACCGGCTCTTAAAGATACCATGAAAGAAAAACCAAAAAGTAAAAATGAACCGATTATGAATCGTTATATGTATTCAGAAATTATATTTACAGGGCTTTATTCGGCCTTACTTTGTTTGTTCTTTTTAAAAAGCCCTTGGATTCGTACTTTAGTAAGAACCGGAGAAGATTTTAAATATTTAATGACGGCTTATTTTGCCTTATTTATTTTTATAGGAATAGGAAATGCGTTTAATGCAAGAACCCATCGTTTAAATTTACTTGCACATTTAAAAGAAAATTTTGTTTTTGTTTTAACCATTTTATTTATCGCATCCGTTCAAATTATATTAATTTATAAAGGGGGAACCGTATTTAGAACCTTTGGTTTAACTCCTTTTGAATTATTTTTTGTCATCATTCTTGCCTTAACGGTCATTCCAGTAGATTTTTTAAGAAAACTCATTTTGAAAAAAAGAGGAATTTCTTTAGGAGTGTAGCATTCTTTTTCAAATTTTGATATAATCTTATCGAAATGAGTTGAGAATATGGAAAGAATTCAAGCTAGTATTGAAACTGGATTAACGACCGAACAAGTTCAAAAAAGAATCGAGGAAGGTTATGTCAATTTTGATGACCAACCAAAAACAAAATCGATTAAACAAATTATAGCAAGCAATTTTTTTACATACTTTAACTTTTTAAATGTTACCTTAGGATTTTCAGTATTTTTATCAGGCGTCATAAATGGAAGAGCTTTTGAAGGATTAAAAAACTGTTTATTTATGGGTGTTATTATTATTAACTCCATCATTAGTATTATTGAAGAAATCATTTCTAAAAAAATTATAGATAAACTTTCTTTATTATCAGAAACAAGTATTACAACCGTTCGAAATGGCGAAAAGGTAGAATTAAAACTAGAAGAATTAGTCTTAGATGATATTATCGAACTTCATACAGGACATCAAATTGTAACCGATTCCATTTTATTAGATGGAGAAGTGGAAGTCAATGAATCTTTACTTACTGGGGAACCGGAAAGCATTACAAAGAAAAAAGGGGAACTTCTTTTATCAGGTTCTTTTATAGTAAGTGGCACTTGTTATGCAAGAGTAGAACATATTGGAAGTGAAAACTATGTATCGACCATTTCCAAAGAGGCAAAATATAATAAAAAAGTAAATTCCATTATTATGGATTCTTTTGAACGTTTATTAAAAGTGCTTTCTATCTTAATTATTCCTATTGGATTTGTGATGTATTTAAGTCAATTAAACGCGACTGGAGGACAAATTACCGAATCTGTTTTTACGACTGTGGCCGCCTTAATTGGAATGATTCCGGAAGGGTTAGTATTACTTACGAGCTCTGTGATGGCCGTGAGTGTCATTCGACTTTCTCGTTATAAAGTATTAGTTCAACAACTTTATTGTATTGAAACACTTGCTAGAGTAGATGTCATTTGCTTAGATAAAACAGGAACTTTAACTGAAGGAAAAATGGAAGTTGTCGACGTCATTCCTTATCAAAAAGAAAAAATAGAACATTTAAAAAAAGTTTTGTCTTTATATGGAACGTATACGAAAGACGAGAATAGTACGATGCAAGCCTTTCAAGAATACTTTTTAAAAGATGAAAGTGATGAATTAGTAAGTGAAATTTCGTTTTCTTCCGAAAGAAAATTTTCAGGTTTAGAATTTAAAGAGTTAGGAAGTATTTATGTAGGCGCGCCAGAATTTCTACTTCATGAAGACCTTCAAAAAATCGAAAAAATACTTGCTCCTTATCAAGAAGACTACCGAGTATTACTTGTTACTCATAGTAAAAATAAACTTTCTAAAACTCCTAAAAATTTAGAAATTCTTGGATTTGTAATTTTAGAAGATGTGATTAGAAAAGAGGCCAAACAAACTTTAGATTATTTTAAATCACAAGGTGTTTCCGTAAAAATTATTTCAGGAGATCAAGTTCGGACGGTCCTTAGTATTGCTAGAAAAGTAGGACTTCAAAATGTGAAAGGAATCGACGTAGGTCATTTAAGTGATGAAGAGCTTGAAAAAGTGGCTTTAGAGTATCAAGTATTTGGAAGAGTAAAACCAAATCAAAAAAAGATTATTATTGAAACTCTTCAAAAAAATGGAAAAACCGTAGCCATGACAGGGGATGGCGTCAACGATGTTCTGGCTTTAAAAACTTCTGACTGCGCTATTTCTGTAGCAAGTGGAAGTGACGCGGCAAGAAACGTTGCTCAGTTAGTGTTATTAGATAATAATTTTGATTCTTTACCACGTATTGTAGCAGAAGGAAGAAGAACTATTAATAATATTGAAAGAAGTGCATCGTTACTTTTAGTCAAAACAATTTATACGATGTTACTCATTATATTAAGTATTGTAATTGCCCAGAAATATTTCTTTATTCCTATTCAACTTACATTAATTACAACGTTTACCATCGGAACTCCATCTTTTATTTTAGCTTTGGAGCCCAACAATGATTTAGTAAAAGGAAATTTCTTATTAAAAATTGTAAGTAGAAGTTTACCAGTAGCCTTAACCATTTTCTTTAATGTCATTTTGGTCACTTTGTTTAGTTCTGTGTTCCAATTACCTTATGAAATTCAAAGTTCCATTTCCGTATTTTTGACGGCTATGACAGGATTTATTTATCTATATAAAATATGTACTCCATTTACTTGGTTAAGAAGAATTTTATTTGGTGGATTATTATTTGGATTCTTTTACTGTGTATTATTCCAAAATACCTTTTTTGAACTTGCTCCAATTACAAGTGGAAGTGCTTTAATTGCGTTTGTACTATGTATTGATTCATTATATGTTTATAAAAAATTAAATCACTATGTCACTCGAATTTTTTCCAAATTAGATCCAACCATCTCCGTAGAATATTAAAGTTTTACAGTCTTGAAATAAAGACTGTTTTTATGTGTTTTTAGACATTTGTCCTAAACATAAATAGAAAGAATTAGTAAAATACATTGGGAGGAATGAATATGTTATTTGATAACACAGATTTTAACTATGAAGTAAGTTTTTTCAAAATCCCTGGTAGTGATTTTTCAAATGAAACACGTACTGAAAAATTTTTACCTGCAAAAGAAGGATTTTTAAGAGGAAATTTAATGAAAGATGAATATGTTCCTTATAAAAATTTAACTTATTTTAAGTTAAAACCTGAAAATGAAAGAGAGGCCTTACTCTTAAAATTAATGGCCAATACATTTGCAATTATAGACTTAAATTTATATTTAGATTTACATCCTGAAGACTTAAATGCTTTTGATTTATTTAAAAAATATGAAAAAGAAAAACAAGAAGTAGAAAATGTTTATATAGAAAAATATGGACCTGTTTTAGTAACCGAGACAACTGGTAGTACGTTTAATTGGATTGATAATCCATGGCCTTGGGATAAGACGGGAGGTACAAAATATGTTTAAATATGTAAAACACTTAAATTACCCCATTAATATACAGAAGAAAGATTTAAAAATGGCAAAGAATTTACTGACTCAATTTGGTGGAGCGAATGGAGAACTTGCCGCATCATTACGTTATTTTAGTCAAAAATTTTCAATGCCTGATGAAAAAGGAAAAGCTCTTTTAAATGATATCGCGACAGAAGAATTAGGTCATTGTGAAATGATTTGTACCATGATTACTCAACTTGTAAAAGATGCAAGTGTAGAAGAATTAAAAGCGAACGGATTAGAATGTCTATATACAGAACATGGAAAAGGAGTATATCCAACAGATTCTTTTGGAAATCCATTTACTGTAACTTATTTTGCCGTGACAGGAGATCCACTTGCTGATTTATCAGAAGACATGGCGGCCGAACAAAAAGCAAGAGCCATTTACGAAAATTTAATTGATGAAACAACAGATGAAGACATTCTAGGGCCACTTTTATTCTTAAGACAAAGAGAAGTTGTTCACTTTAATCGTTTTAAAGAGTTATATAAATATTATAAAAAACAAGGATTATAAATAAAAAAAGGTTTTTTCAATGGAAAAGGCCTTTATTTTTTATTTGTTTTTTCTTTACTTTATCTAAAATCAAATGTAAAAATTGTTAATGATGAACAAGATGGAAGTAAAGATAAATTTTATCATTTACAACAAATATTATAAAAAAAAATATTAAAGATGTTTTAAAATATCCCAAAGTGTCAATTGACGCCGGGGGGGGGGTCTTGTGATAAAATCATTCT
>CANQRJ010000040.1 GCA_947626215.1 uncultured Bacilli bacterium | reverse complement strand
TTCTACTACTCCTAAAATACTATCTCTCGTTGCTTCCAATTGACTATGAGAAACATAATCTTTTCCTACTGTTTCTTGGAATTGATTTAATATAGCAGTTGTTTCAAGCAATACAAAAGTATCAGAATAATCGCTTTGCAAACACCAGTCTGATAATTGAATTTCGCCTTCTGATCTACTACATCGACATCTTTTAATTATTCCGTTGTCATACCAAATATCACCCACATCATATGGAGTAAATGGTATATCAATAAACATATTTCTTTTATTATCAGCTGTATCAGATTCGGAATTAGCAATAGCCAAAGATTCACTTAAATTTTTATCTTCTAATTCTTTCCAGAAATATTCTTCATTTATCTTTGAAAAGACATAAATTATTCCTGTATCTCTATTATAATAAAAATCTCCTATTCTACTTTCTATATATTCTTTATCAAATAATATATATGGTTCATTGTCTAAACTAGGAATACCATTAAAAAACCAAGCAGTAATATTTCCATCTGCTTGGCTTTCGGTATATTTTAATACATTGTCAGTAAAATTTTTAATAATATTATCGTTTTTCTTTAGAGAGTCTTTTACTTCATTAATATTTGATACATATTTATTTAATTGTGCTCCAATACGTCTTAAAACGTCTTCTGCAGTTATTGCTTTAGACATATCATTATTACTTATCACCAATAAACCCTCCCATCTCTTATTGTAAATCCTAAATCTTTTAGTTTACTTTCTTTTTCTTCCTGCGTTAATTTTTGAGAATTAATATAATTAATTACGTCTTTATCAAAATCATCAAAACCTATTTGTTTTAATAAAACTTGTTTGTCATTGACAGTTTCATTTAAATTTCTTACATAATTAATAATTTGATTATCATACTGATCAAAAGAATTATAATTCATTTTTATTAAAACCGCTTTTTGAGGTACGGATAAATTCAAAGTATTAATATATTGCATAACTGCTTGTTTTTTTGTACCACTTATTGTTTTACCAGTTTTAATATTATAACTTCCTTGAATATCTTGGCTATCTAATTTAATAAATTCTTTAATTGGTATTTTTAAAGTCAATAAAGCATTTAATGTACTATCTGAAGAATAATGATTGCCATATAATTTTGCAATTTTTTCATCATTTAAATTAGAACTTATTAAAAATTTCTTAATGCTTTCTCTCTTAGTATCAGAATCAGTATTATCAATACTATTTTTAAAAGTATAATATTCACTAATATTACCAACTTTACTATAATCATAAGCCTTTTGATATGTATTGAATAATTCTAATCCTAGTAATTCTTTTTGTGCGATATTATAAGAATAATTAACTATATCGCTTATAACATCAGACTTTAATTTATTAGACATTGATTTATAATCTTTTGATGCTAATAAATTTTTTACTTCTTTTTCTATAATATCTCCTGATGTTTTTTGATATTCGGCTCTTTGTTTAGAATCTAATGTTATCTTTTCACCTTTTTTATTTATATAATATGGTGCTACTCGTGGCATTATAGTATTATCGCCAACTTCCTTATATAATCTATACATTTCTTTAGCACTTTCGCTTATATTTTCAGTATTTACATTAGCAGGATTTAAGAAAACATTAAATATATTATTTTTTCCACCATATTTTTGAATTTCACGACCCATTGTATCAACTGTTGGAGCAAGTGATTTACTAACAAATGGTATTTTTGCTTTAAAACTATTTACCGCTGATTGAATAGGTTTTCCATATTCAAATGAAGTTCTTTGTGTTCCATCAACCATGTCGGCTATTTGTTTAGAAAATGTTGGAACTGCTCTAGCAGGCAAATCTAACATTTCATTTATTAGTCCTGATACAACTCCGTCATTATCATTAAATACTTCGTTTATGCTTTGCAAAAAAGATTGTTCTAATAATATACTTCCCGCCGTATCTAAAGAACCTACTACTGCTTCAGTAAGTGCTTGGCCTTTATTATTTTTAGAATTAACCACATTAGCCATTATTGATAATGGAGCCGCAATTGGTTGAGCCCAATCATATGTAAATGATTTATTACCAATTTTTATTGAATAAGAACTAATTCCTAAAGTATTTTTCATAAAGTTAGATACATCTTTATCATCATCACTTTCCCCACTAATTCGACCAGATTTTGCTAAAGCATAACCTAATACATATAACATTGTACCCGCAGTTGCTTTTCCTAAATCTTGAACAAATTTATGTTGCATTTGTGGAGTAAATTGACCGTTTGTAAGGGATTTACGCAAATTATTTCCTTCTACTATCGTATTTACTAATCCAAATGGAGAATAATCTACTATCGCCTTAGTTAAATTAGCAGGGGTTTTAGCAAATGGTATTAAGACATCACCAACACCATATTCTCCGACATGAGCTATATTTAAAAATCTTCTTATTCCTAAAACAAATTTTGTATAATTGTTATTATCATTCCATGTTCTTTGTAAACTTTCAGTTCTAGCAATATCCAACATATCTTGAGTAATTTCAGTAGTATTGTTTAATACCATTTGATTTTGTAATGAATTTTCAAAAGCTGCTTGACTAAAAACTCTATCCCCAGCATCCATAACATAGTTTAACATGCCTTCTACTCGATTAAGACTTTTACCCATCAATGTTTTATCATTGAAGTTTTTGCCTTCAGTTATTTCAAATCTATTACCAGACATATCTTTAGTATTAATTCCTTTTTTGTAATCATTAGTTGCTTGATATGCCCCTTCTTTCATACCTTTTAACATAGCTTTTACATTGGTTTTTCCTGTTGTTCTTATTCCAGTCTTCTTAGATATAATTTTATCAGCATAACTAGAAAACAAATCACTAAAAGAATTAACTGGCATTATAATTGCATTACCAACAACATTTCTTACTTGAGTTTTAGGATTAAATAACATAGATATCCGCATCCAAGATTTAATTCCTGAGCCCTTTGCAGGTGGTAGTTTATCAGTCATTAATTTTTGGATTTCAGCAAGTTTTACACGTTTGCCATAACCATCTTCCATAGTAGATATTTCTTTCATATTATCCATTATAAATTGAACTTCTTCGGGTTTTAGTTCAAAATCTGATCTATATTTATTTATCCACTCTTGAGATTTATTTTTAATCATTTTTTCATATGCTTCTTGTAATTCACTTTGAGCATATTTAACCATGCCTTCAGGAGTCATACGTTCCATAATGTTAAATGCTTGAACCGTTTGACCTGCTTTAGTGCCAATGTCGCGTAGTTTTTTTGCTATTTCAACCATACCATCATAATTTTTATTATCAGCATATTGTTTCAATAAAATCCAACCTTCTGCCACATCAGTAGAATTTGCATTTTCACTAGGTTTATTAAACCAATTCATAGTTTCGTTTCTATTATTTTTTTCTAATCTATCGAATGCTTTTTCTAAACTTTCTTTATTAGTAACAGTATCATAATATGTTGAATCTTTATCTGATAATATTTGTGACTTTTGTTCTTCATTTAACATATTAACTTTATTTTCAATATTACTAGCAAATTTACTTTTACCATCATTTACTTTATTTCGATTTACCTTAGGAAGATTTGGTGTAGTATTTGCATCTTCCTTAGTTAACTGAGATATTTCAATTGGATTTAATGTTTTGTTATTATTTTGATTTGATTCAACAGGTGGCATATTCACTTTATTGATATCTTTTGATGTTGGAATATTTTGTTGTGTATTATTTTGATTTTGTTGCATATTACTATTAATAGGTAATGGTGCGATTTGACTTTGTTGGTTATTTGTGCTATTATCATTAGTAGATAAATTGTTAATGTTGTTGGGCAATTGTAGCCCAGGGATATTAACAATTTTTTTATTATTAATATATCCTCTATCTATATCATAAACAATATCTCCATTTTTTAAATTTTTTTGCATCCAAGTATCATAATTATTTCTACCATAAGCACTCGTCATAACATTTGAATCAACTTCAATATTATCAATATAACCTTTGCCATCGATTTTTATACTAACAATAATACTTCTATCTTGATTATCAGATAAATCTGTTGTTAAAACATAACTATTATTATGAGATTTTATTATATCTAGAGGATTTTCAATAGCATTAGGTAATTTTTTTACCAATTCATGTAATCCATGATATTCTCCTTGCTGTTTACCACTATCATTCATTATTCTGTCTAATTTTGCTACTGTCAATGTAATAGGTAAATCTTTTACACCTAAATTTTGTAAAACTTGAGGCGTATGTTCCAATACTGTCATGTGATTTTCTTTATTAAACGTTCCATTAACAACTTCATCTACTTGTTGTGAAAATATATTATTAATAGCATTTATTTGTTGATTATTGTTTGATTTTTGAATTATTTTTGGAAATAAAAACTCTTTACCGATATTTTGATTAATTATATTATTTGTAATATCTCCATTCGATTGCAATGCATTATTTTGTTGTATATTCAATTGTTGACTATTATTACTATTATTTATTTGTAAATTTTGATTAATAGCATTATTTCTATTAAATTGATTTACACCTTCATTAATATTTATTCCACTTGTTTGATTTCCTCTAATAGAATTAATTGTTGAAGGTAAGCCTCCTATGCCCGCAGCTAGTGCTCCTGAGAAGAAATTATCCCATAATTCTTCATTATTAAATTCTTCTGCTAAATCTACACCCTTTAAATTTGTTTTATTTTTAGCAAAATCTAATAGATGTTCTGAACCATAATTTAATAAATAAGAAGCCACTTCTTCTGCTCCTTCACCTGTTGCTTTAATTCCTGCTCTTGTTAATGATTTAACTAAGCCATTTTTCATATTTTTAGTAATTCCATTTACTATAGCATCATCTAAATCTGAACCACCTATGCCAAATGTACCAAATAAACTTTCTGATATACCTTCTGCTAAACCACTTGTTAAACCATTAGCCCATATTTGCCAATCTTCTGCGTTTTTATTTACTGCTTCACCCATGCCAGATGAAGCACCACTAATAATTGAAGTAACTGGTAAATTAAATTTTTTCCCACCAATAGATAGAGGAATATTACCTTTCGCTCCTAATAATTTAGCTGAAGTAACTGCTTGAGCATACATATTACCAATAGAAGAAACTACATCTTTAGATTTATCCCCTAATAATGAATATTTACTTAATTCTTTATCAGCAGGTTGAAAAATCTTTCCAGTTAAATCTTCTGCAGCTGCTTTTCTAACTTGATTTGCATAATCTTTTGCTCCAAACAAACCTACAATTTGAGCACCACCATATGCAGCAAGGTCTCCAATTGATTCACCCGCTCTAAGACCACCTTTTAAAAGATTAGTTCCTATGTCTATTGCTGTACTCTTAATAGATTTGGAAATATCTCCAGGTTGATATCCATCAACAAAGGCATTTAAATTTAACCAACTTTTACCATTTTGATTAGAACTTTCTTTTTTACTTTGTTGTTTTAAGTCATTTACGATTTTTTCTTGTTTTTTAAATGTTTCACTTTGTTTTAATTTATTATATTTTTCTTGATTTTGTGTATTCCGTTTTGCTAATTCAACTGGAGTATTTTTAGATTGTTTTTCTACAAACTTATCAAATGTTGGTGTTTCATTGAAATTATTTTTTAATGAATTATTCATAAATGATGAAGTTGTAGCTTTTCCTGAACTATCTGTTACAACACCTTTTCGATTATACATATTTTTTAATTTTGTTTGTTGTTGATTAAATTGACTTTTTGCAGAAGGTAATTTTACATTTTTAGTATTTACTTTGCTTTCTTGTGCATTATTTTTAGATTTAGGTGTAAACGAATAATCACTAATATTAACTATACCTTTAAAATTATCTGTTGGTTGCGATTTCTTTTTCTTCTTTATATATTCATTATGTTCTTCAACAGTCATTATAGAGTTCATATTTCACCTTCTTATCTATTTTTAATTTTTATACTTATCTGTTACATCAATGTAAAGATCTTCATCCCAAACATAATATTTATTGCCAGCTTTCCATACATTTTTACTACCACTTACACCTTTAATCGTTCCTATATCTTTTAAAGTTTTTCCAGTTTTTGTAAGTTTTATATTATTTATATATCTTGGTTGATAATCTGGTCCTGTTGTGGATTTAAAATAATAATCACTTAAGTTTTGAGTGTCGACACTATTTCCAAAAGCATCATATTTTGGTTTAGAAGTATTATCGTCAAGGCTTATATTATTGATTTTACCATTATATCCACCACCTGATTTTGAACTTGAACTTTTGGCTTGTACTTGAGCCATTGCATATTCTTTTTCCCAATTTTGTTGAGCCAACGCATCTTGTTGTTTTTGATATGCCAATTGTTCATTAAATTGTCTTTGTTTTTCTGCCATTTCAGCTTCCCATTGTCTGATAGCTTCTTCTCGGGCTTTTTCCTCTTGAATATTGTTATATTCTGTATTGTATCTATTGTAATATTCACTATCTAAAGATTGGTTATTAGTTAACTGATTTTGAGTAATACTATTCTTGTTATTATAATAATCTTCTGAATATTGTAGTTGCATTTCTAGTCTTTTTAGAGCGTTTTGAGCCTTTTGAACATCGTTAGTTAATCTTGCTTGATTTATATCGTTATCATATTGTATAAATGCATCTTGCATTGCTTTATTGGCTGTTGCTAATCTATTTTGATAAGTATTATATCCACCTAATTTTGCAGTTTCAGAAACACCGCTATTAAGTAATCCTTGGCTAGCCATACTTTCAGCTTGCAAACCATAAGGATTTGTATATGAAAAATAATCATTTTTAGCCTTTTTTGATTCAGTTTCCATATTTTGTCTTGCAGTTTCTTTTTGTTGATTTATTAATTGTTCTTGAAAAGCCAATTGTTTATCTAAAGACTCATTTTGGCTCCGTTCATATTCATCAGCATAATTCTTTTGTTGATTATACAAATCTTCATTATTTTGAAGCATTCCACCATAAGTTTGATTACTTTGATTCAACGCATCTTGTTTTTGTTTTTCAATTGCCGCTAATCTTTCGTCCATTTTTATATCCTCCTATCTTTTAATATATCCTGCTATAAATCCTTGCAAAGTACATGAAAAAAGTCCAAATGGTTTATTTGAACTAAATTTTATTTGTATATCTTTAAATTTTTTATCTTTTATTCTATAAGCAATGTAACCCTTTTCATCACTAAAAACTTTTTTTTCTTTTAAAACTCCATCAACTATTGTATCAACATGTATTTCTTTGTTTTCCATAGGTTTTACTTCTGCAACGTTTCCTCTTTTATTAGTGGTCTTAGTATAACTAGGATAACCAAAGTCATCTTTAGAAGTTGTCCAATAACTTGTTATATCTTCTTCATTGTCTGTTGTTCCTTCTAAAATAAATAATTCACCATTTTCATTACCTAAATAAAGTTTTTGACGATATTCTTTAATAAAAGTAATATTATTAGGCAATTCCCAATAGAACCAATCATACTCTATATCATTTGATGTATTTTGAAATTTACTTCTACTATTTGCTAAATAAATATGAGAATTTATTAAACATAATAAATAGCCTTTATATTCGGCTAATTTCACATCTTTATAGTTGCTTTCATTAATCATTTTTGTATCAACAAAACTAGACCGATGTTGTAATAGTTGTTCACTATACAAAGTTCCACTTGAAATACCTTCTAATCCTCTATTTGAAAAGAAAACTATATCATCATTAAAATTAATACCTGTAGACACACAACCTAATGAAATAGAACCATTAACACTTGGATAAATTTTATTATAGGTGTTATCAATAGTTGCAGTTAAATAATAAATACTGCTTTGATTTTGTTCTATTGATTTAATAACCCATAAAACATTATTACCAGGAATAATTGCCTTTATCGGTGCTAAATCTAAACCACACTCATAATATGCTGTATCTCTTACATATCTTGGATCATTTAATTCACAATGAAATACTGCATTAGGATAATCAGGATTACCACTAAAAAAGATTCTGTTATCAAATTCACATAATGTTGTACTATTTAATACTCTACCTTTATGGTCTTTATTAGTTTTACTATAAGTTATAATAACTTCAACATCTTTTTCTGGTGCATCATGAAATGTTACAATACCTGTATCTCTATCAACATCAAAATCAGCATTTTCAATTAATTTAACACTATTTACTTCTGCTTCCATTAGATATATAGAAGGTAAATCTAAATTTTGAGAATCTAAGTAATAATCAACACTTTCTCCATCACCAATAAATACATTTTTTCTCAATGATGTTAAACAATTAACAGGTTGATAAATCAAATCAGTATCTGTTGTTGTATCAATAGAAGTAGAACCATTTGGATTTTTATAATATGAAGTGATTGGGATTGTTCCTTCTACCTTTTTTACGTCTTTTCCGTCATATTCTAAATAATTTATCCCATCTATAATAAATAATGTATTATCAAAAACAAAGTAATGGCTTTCTATTAAATTCATACCATCAAATAATTCACTAGTTTCAACGGGTAAATTTGGGTAATTAGTCCATTCTAATAGTTTTGGTCCAACGTGAACTAAACAATGTAGAATATCATCTTTATTCAAAAAAAATAAGCCTAGAATTTTATTGCCAAAATTATTTAACAATTTCATTCCAGGCCTTGTTTGGATGCAATCACTATCCTCGTAATTTCTCCACATATTTAAGGCAGATGGACTTCTATATTCTTTAACATCATTATTAGTAAAATCAACTCCTCTAAAATTTCGATAATTTCGAGTGATTAAATCAGTTAAACTAGACATCATATCCACCTTCTATCGTAATTTTTCCACTTGTTCTTCTTGAATCAATACCGTTTTTCATTTCTAAATATCGCTCATAAAAATATTTACCATAATTACTTATCATATCCATTTTTAATAAATCAGCAGCTATTCCGTATGGCATAATTTCTAATAGTACACTATCTAAGTCAAAAACAAATTCTTCATCATATTTTGAACTTTCATCTTCATCAGCAAACGTTGTTTTGACTAAATTAGGATATCGATAATAATAGATAGTAAACATTCCTTCATAATCGTCTGGAAGAATTATTGTTTCATCATTTGGCATATCAAAATCTACAACATAAGGAATATCAATCAATTTAATTTGGTAGCAGTCTGCAAGTTCTTTTCTTAAATCAATTGTTTTTTCATCTTCTTTAGATATTGTTATTTCTTTTTTTGCATTAATCTTGCGGTATTTCATTAAATCAAGTTGTATTTGATTTACAACTCCATTTATTTTGTTTAAAACATCTTCGTCTTCCGCTAAACCTTTTTCTTCTGGATAATATTCTTCAATTAAACTAAATGTCTTTTGTTTCATTTCCTTTAGTGTCATTTATTACCTCCGTATCTAAATCTTTAATATATTCTAATTCTTGTATAGCTTCTTTAATTGTTACATATCTATTAACTGGAACTACATACCCGTGTTCTTCATCTTCAAATAAAACAACCATCCCTTTTTTTAAATGAATTGTTGTTTTAGTCTCTGTACTATACTCTGGACTATCGATCTTTTGATATTGTATAAACTCTAAATTTTTTAATTCTTGTTTTAATGTTTTATCTTTATTTTCATATTCCAATGTAGAATTTTCATCAACCGTAAATCCTTTATAAATTTCACAATTAGGTATTAATACTAAATTTTTCATTCTATCTCCTCTTGGTCGTGTTGTTGGATTTGCACCAACTAATACTATTTACACGATAAAAAGGGCTTAATGCCCTTATTCACTAGGACTTAATGTAAGCCCAGTTAAATCTAATACTTTACTAGTTTCACCGTTTTTCAATGTAATAGTCTGAGTATTATCATGAATTTTGCATACAAGTAAATAATCTTTTGAATTTAAAGTGCCTGTTCCTTTCTTTTCGGGATTGGATAATTCAAAACTAACTTCATCACCATTCTTTGCTTCTTCTACTTCAATGGCTAGAAAATTACCTTTAGCACCTTTCTCAAATTTATCGTATTCTTTTACGTATTTTAAAGTTCCAGTTACTTTATCTCCTTTTATTTGAATATTATCTTGTAAATCAGTTACATTTTTGTCATAAACTTCGCCCGTCGGTAAATTTATTGTTACCGTTTTTGGGGCTGGTTTAGGGAGTTACTGAATATTTGATGACTTGAATACGATCTTCATCAATAATTTTTGCACCAAAAGTATCAAGACCTCTGATAATATCTTTGAATCTTTTTTCAGCTCTTAATGCTTCAACTTCATTGATTTGACCAGCAAAGGCAATAGCCTTTTTACCACGAATATCACAATACACATTTGAACCATCATTTTTCATGTTGTTACTCATAATGACATCTAAATCATCATAAACACCAACTTTACCTTTTTTGATGTATTCAGGGTTACTAGTTGATAATGTAATTAAGTGATTTTTAAATAGGTTATAGAATTTAGGCGTAATTTCAAGTACACCTTCTTCATCAAAGTCTCTTTCACGAAGAGCTACGATGGCTTCATCTACACCTTTCTTAGTTCCTTCTTCAGTTAATTCAGCAACTTCTGTTACATTAGTTGCTTTTGAAATTAAATCAGCAATATAACTATCTCTAGCTAACGCTAATTTATGGACAGCCTTTTGTTGATATCTTTCTTTTAAACCTGGAACACTTTGTGCTTTATCAACATCATCAACATAGAAAGCAAAATAATTTGCTTGGTCTATAGTTAATAGTTGACTAGCATCACTCATATCTTCAATAGTGATATCAGTTGTGTTGTCGTATTTATTAACTGTAGGGTCTCCTACTGCTAATATTTTAACTGTTTGAGCATACTTGCAATCCCCTTCATAATCACGTAAACAGTTATCTACTAATTTACATTTCTTTTCAAGTTCATCTTGAATTTTTTTACTCCAAATAGTTTGGATAAAATGTGTTACAGCCATTTTAAATCATTCCTTCCTTTCATTTCCATTTGTAAGAAGAACGTTCAACAGCCTCATAAAGTTTTGGATTTTTATCAAAATCTTCCTTCGTAAATTTAGAAGCTTCTTCGTAAGTATAAAAATCTTTAATGTCCTTATCAGTCGTAATATTCTTCATACTTCCTGGATTTTCAACCTTTGGCTTA
>CANQRJ010000039.1 GCA_947626215.1 uncultured Bacilli bacterium | reverse complement strand
ATAAACTAAATTCCTCGTTTCTTAAGTTTTATATTCTACAACACAAAACTCGAGAAATTTGTCGAATGGTGTCGAATGTTAAAAAAAATGTCTTTTAAAGACAAATTTACTTATTTTTTTATAAGTTTTTAATGGTAAATTTTTATAAATCTTTTAATTTTTCTAAAAAATCTTTGCTTTTTAAATACATGCCTGTATATCTACTATAATATAAATTTAAAAATCGATTGATTTCTTTTTTTTGTTCTTTTTTAATATCTAATTTTTGAATACTTTTAATATCGACATAATAATACATTCTTAACAGTTGAATCGTTTTTAAAGACACAAGAGGTTCATTTTGATAACAATTTTTGCAAATTAACCCACCTCTATCTCCATCGATTGTTACAATTTCCGTTTTCTTTCCACAAGAAACACATTCATCTAATAGTAATCCGACTCCTAAAAAAGACAAGCATTTTACTTCTAAGATATTTACTAAAACTTCAGGATCTAATCCTTCATTCATTTTTATGACAGTATCTATTAGTAAATCAAATAAATAAGGACTTTCACTTTCTTTGTATACTTGATAAATTAATTCAGTTACATAGTTTAAAAATCCAATTAAAGTAATATTTTGATGTAAATTGGTTAAAGGATTTATAATATCGACATCTTTTAATAAAGATAATTTTTCTTTTTTATAATAAATATAAAAAGACCCATAGGTAAATTTTTGGGTTACGGTTCGTAATCTACTTTTCATCGATTTTACACCTTTTCCCATCACGCCAATGAGTCCATGTTCTTTGGTTAAAATGTTTAAAATAAGTGACGAATCCCCAAAATCAACTGTATTTACTATAAAACCCGTCACTTCTTCTATCATAATTCCACATCTTTTCCTTTATATTTTAAATAATATTTTATTTCTCCTGTTTCTTTAAATTTTTGCCAAGCTTCTTCTTTACTCATTTTTTTCATCTCCTTCTGTTTTTATCATGGGGAGAATGAAAAAATTTTATTCATTTATTTTAAATTTAATTCATCAAAGCCTAATTCTTTTAAAATATTTGTTTTTTCTTTCCAATTTTTAAGAGTTCTTACATATAATTCTAAGTATACTTGTTTTCCCAACATACTCTCTAATTCTTTTCTAGCTAGAGTTCCTACTTTTTTTAATCTTTCTCCGTTTTTACCTATGACTATCTTTTTTATCGAATCTCTATCTACAATAATATCGACTTCTATTTCTACAATACTTGGTTTTTCAATGTATTTTGTTGTTACTGAAGTAAGAGAGTGTGGTACTTCTTCAATGGTCACGTCCAATAATTTTTCTCTTACTAGTTCACTTGCTATAAAAGACATAGGGCTACTCGTCACTAAATCTTCGTCAAAGTAACGAACATTGTCGGTTAGATATTTTTTGATGACTTCAATTAAATGACTTACATTGTCTTTTGTTTTTGCACTGACAGGAACGATTTCTTGAAATGGAAACAAATCTTTGTATTCTGTGATTCGATAAAACAATTCTTCTCTTGTAAGCATATCAATTTTATTTAATACAAGTAAAACTGGTGAAGAAGTTTTTTCTAAAGTTGATAAAATGTATTTATCTCCCTTTCCTAGTCCTTCTTTGGCATCGACGACAAATAAAATCGCATCGACATCTTTTGTTAAAGAATAACTTTCTTTATTTAAAATTTTTCCTAATTTATTTTTAGGTTTATGTATTCCCGGTGTATCTAAAAATACAATTTGGGTATCTTTTTCATTATAAATTCCTTGAATGATGTTTCTTGTTGTCTGTGCTTTATCTGATGTAATTGCTACTTTATAATCTAAAATCGTATTTAATAGGGTACTTTTTCCAACGTTTGGTCTTCCTATAATACTAACAAATCCACTTTTCATAATACCTCCTAACTAAAATACGGAATAAAAAGAAAAATTCCTATCATTAATCCTAAAAGAGTTAAAACAAACGTCGCGGCCGAGCCCAAATCTTTAGCCCGTTTAGCTAAAGGATGATATTCTTGGGTTACTAAGTCTACGACACTTTCCAAAGCCGTATTTAGTAATTCTACGGCAAGTAAAACAATTAAATAGACTCCAATTATAAGCCAATCTCTTAAATTTATATTTAAAATGAACCCTAATACAATGACAAATATAGAACATCCTAAATAAAGTCTACAACTTCGTTCTTCAAAAAAGTAAGATATAAGTCCTTCTACTGAATAAATCGTACTTTTTATATAATGATGAATAGCCCCATCCTTCTTATCTGGTAATGTTTTCTTCATTTAAAATTTCCTCCTGTAAGGAAAACATTCTTTCCTCTTCTTCTTTACTATTTACATGGTCATACCCTAGTAAATGAAGGAGTCCATGAACGACTAAAAATGATAATTCTCTTTTTTCACTATGTCCAAAAGATGCGGCCTGTTCTTTCATTTTTGGAATGGATATGTAGATATCTCCTAATACTCTTATGGGATATACTTTGTTATCATGATCTTCTAACGCAAAACTTATGACATCTGTCACAACATCTTTTCCTCGATAAAGACGATTGATTCTTTGAATTTCTTCGTTACTTACAAATTGAATGGAAAAAATACATTCTGAAACATGTTCATGCATTAAGACTCTTCGAATGACAGAGTCTAAATATTCATAATTTGAATACCCATATAAATCATTAATTTCATACTCCATATAAATCCCCCTTACTTGACTACATAATATGAATTCCTGAAATTTTCAAAAAATAAATTAGCACGATGATACAGACTATAACACATAAAATGTTATAAAAGGTGTCACTTCGAAACATTCGAGGTAAATGCTTTTTGATGGCCGTGAATCCTATGTAAAGTAAAAATCCAATGATGGCCCCTAAAACATTTAATAAGATGTCATCCACATCAAAACTGCGACCAATAAAATGTTGAACAAATTCTACGGTAGCACTGGTAATCACACTTATTACTAAAATATGACTTACTTTACTTGCTTTTACATAGCTCGATACAAAATAACCAAATGGAATAAACATTACAATATTTCCGATGACATTCCAATAAAAGCCATAACTTCCTACTTTATAACGTAAGATTTCGGTAAAAGGAACTATATTAAAACCACTGGATTCGTTTAACTCGGAATTGGTTAATAATTGGAACAATAATAAAGCATAAATTACAAAGATTAAATTTAAAAATTCTTTATAAAATACAAATTTTTCATGATTTACTTTTAAATATGTAATTCGTACTGATATTAAGACGACAAGGAAAATTGTTAGCATTGGCCAAATTCCTTTTAGTGTTTCTTTTAAAAGAGTCCATTCCATTTTACCCACTTCTATTCTATTTGATTTTCTTGAAATTCTTGGGTCTCTCCGATGCTTTCTAATACTACCACAAAAACCTCTACATTCATTGTACTATTATTTACTTCATTTTTCAAAACTTTTTGTTCAATTATGTGTTCTTTTTCTTCTAAAGTGCTATTTAATTTGTTTATGGCCTCTTCTATGGCCTTGTTTTTGGCTTCTTCTTCACTTAAAAATTTCTTTTCTTCTTTGGTTTCATATTGGGTTACAAAATAAAGATGTTGATTTAACAAATTTAAAATTTCTTTTTTTTCTTCTTCATAGGTTTTTAGTCGACTTCTAAAAATGAAATCATCAAAATATAAGTTTTGCCATCTTAAATTCCATCTTTTTTTACCAGTTCTTGTTTTTTCGGTATATTCTAGAGGAACGCTTGCCGTGATTTGATACCATACTTCGCCATATACTTTCCCACTCGCGCATACAATATCTTTGATTTCATTATCTTTTTTGATTGTTCCACTGATTAATAAATCTCCTTTTTTTACTGAATCATTTATTTTTACAACAGACTCCCCTTTATCAAATACCATTTCTTTTACGATAGCATCTTTTGTCGCGATGACGTTGCAGGATGTTTTTGGTTCTTCTTTTTCTTCGATTTTTCTTTCTTCAATCCGCACGACATAATTCATGCCATGAACTTCGATTTCTAACCATTCTAATTTATCTGGGTATTCACTCAAGACTTCTTCTTTTATTTTCTCAATTTCTTGATAACTTTTTCTCCATGTATTTTCTTTTAATCCTTTTTCTTTTAAAGTGAGTCTTACTAAATCACGAATTTCTTTATTGGAATGAATCACTTCAACACTCACCATAATGTGTGATAAAAAATATAAAAGTATGAGACCTAAAAGGATGGCAAGCAAGAATACACGATGTAATTTTATTTTTTCTTTCCATAAAAGAACGCCTGTAACTCCACTTTTTCTTATTTTTACAAACCAAAATTTTTTGATTTTCGCATAATCTTTTTCATAAATTTTTAAATAAAAGTTTTTTCCTTCTGTTTTGGTTTCTAATACAGGAATTTTTGATTTAAAACATTTTAATAGTAAGCGATTACGATATTTTTCTTCTGATTCAATCCAAAGAATGTAGTCTTTCATCGTATCACACTCATACTCTCTAATTCCCCCTCGATTAAAATTTCATTTTTTGTCAGTTTTAAAACACGAAAATCAAAACCTGAAATTTTTAATTTAAAATTTTCAAATATAAGTAATATTTCTTTTTCTTCTAATACTCCAATATCTATAAAGCCAAAAACATGAATACATTTCGCCCATACATCTATAAAATAATCTTTGTCAAATAAAAAACTTTTTATAGTTTTGTATAGATGCATGTTATCACCTAACTAAGTATATGATAAAAAAAAGAAAGCATGCTTAAACTATCTTCTACTTTCTTTGTAAACAATAGGAATCTTCTATGGTAAGAGTTTCTATTTTTTCTTTTTTCACATCTATTTTTTTGCTTAGATAAAGTCTTATTTCTCTTTTTTCATCATAATTTAGGAAAGAGAGTTTCTCTAAAAAAGTTTCTTTATTTTCTTTCATTGCTAAAATGGCATCTTTAAACTCTTTTGTAATATACTCTTTTTTTAAATAAGGTGAGAAATGGTTATATAAGATATGCAATATTTTTTCTTCTTTATAAACTTGAAATAAAGATGAAAATGAAAATGATAAGATTTGTGGGTCTGTTATGATATCGATATGAACATCTTTCCATTTTCCATTCACATATTTTTCAATTTTTAAAAGTTCAGGGTCTTCTTCTGTAATCACTGAGTCATTTTGCTTTAAAATATTTAAAATTTCTTCTTTGGAATGCGTTAAAAAGATTTCATCAATCGTTTTTAAGTCATTCATAGGTAAGCAATAATCTTCTCTATTTTCTCTTGTAATTCCTATTCCATACATGAGTTTTCACCCTTTCAAGAAAAGTATTATACCATATCATTTTTTTCTTTGTCAATTTTATATTCTTTACAAGCTAGATCTAAGTCATTAAATAACATATCGATATCTTCTTTGTTAGGGGTTCTTACTCCACTTGCAAATTTATGTCCTCCTCCATTATATTTTGATGCAATTTCATTAATAATAGGTCCTTTACTTCTAATATTCACCTTATATATGTTATTTTTTTTATCTTCAGTCACGAAGGACCAGACATGGACTCCTTTGATATAATTAAAATTATTAATCATATTGGATGCCGTCGCCGTATCTACTTTATATTCTTCAATTATTTCATTTGAAATAAAAACATAGGCAAATCCATTTTCAGTTATTGTTAAATGATCTATTAAATATCCCATAAATTTTAATTCTTCAATAGGTCTTTCATATAATTTTTCGTAATATTTTGTAAAAGGTATTTTTGTTCTAGTAAGTAAAGATGTTACAATAGAAAATGTTTCTGTGGTGGTATAAGAAAGTAAAAATCGATCACTGTCAGAAACAATCCCTAAAAATAAATTTTCTGCCACCCCATTTGAAATATCTAAATGACTATTTAATAACATTTTTGTAATCATCTGACAAGTACTGCAAGCATTTTCATCCATCCACTCTAAACCCCCAAAATCTTCTTCAAAAGGATGGTGATCTATTTTTATTATTTCAGAAATTTTCATGCCTTCAATTCCATCTATTCTAGACTTATTAGGCACATCTAAAGTTATTAATAGTACTTTTTTTAAAGTGGAAATATCGGGTTTATCAAGTATTCCATATTTGCGAAATTTAGAGACTCCGGCGCCTACCGCATAGACATTCTTTTTAGGAAAATTATCTTTAATCGCATCTCGAAGAGCTATTTGAGAACAAATCGCATCTGGATCTGGCCCAATATGTCTTGCTATTACAATGGTATCATATTGTTTTATTTTTTTTATAATTTTCTTCCAGATATCTCTTGTCATATTTCCTCTTTTCTATTTTTCAATATTTAAATAAGTGTCTCTTGCAATCATGACCTCTTCATCAGTTGGTATTACATACATTGGAATTTTTGAATTTTTCGTTGTAATAAGTCCTTCGGAACGGCTTAAATAACTTGCCGTACTATTATTTAATTCCGTGTCTAATTCTACTCCTAAGAAAGCTAATTTTTTTGCAATTCTTTCTCTTTGATCAGGGCCATTTTCTCCAATACCTGCAGTGAAAACGATGGCATCACATCCTTCAAGCTCAAAATAATATTTTGCAATGTAATCCACCACTCTTTTTACAAACATTTCCATGGCAAGAAGTGCATCTTCATTTTTATTTTGAATTTCTGATTCAATATCTCTCATATCACTAAATCCACCGCTTATTGCAAAAAGACCACTTTCTTTATTTAAAGCCGTATCAAGTTCTTTAGCGCTTAATCCACTTTTTTCCATCATATAAGGAAGTATTGTGGCGTCAATATCTCCTGAACGAGTGCCCATGATAAGACCGGCATTTGGAGTAAATCCCATAGAAGTATTTACACATATCCCATCTTTAATTGCACTTATAGATGCACCAGACCCAATATGGCAAACAATGAGTTTTTTGTCTTTTCCTAAAATATTTCTCATGACTTCAGAAATATATTTATGACTTGTACCATGCGCCCCATATTTTCTTACTTGATAATCTCTATACCAATTTTTTGGTAAAGCATATAAATAATTTTCTTTAGGCATTGTTTGATGAAAAGCTGTATCAAATACAACAACATGTGTTGCATTAGGCACTACCTCTTTAGCGGCCTTGATTCCAAGAACTGCCGCAGGGTTATGTAAAGGCGCCAAGGTAGATAAAGAAGAAATATCTTCTACTACTTCATCGGTTGCCACGACACTTTTATCATAATGATCTGCACCTTGAACTACACGATGCCCGACTCCTTTTATTTCATCAAAAGATTTTACAACATTTAAATCTTTTAATTCTTGCATTAATATTTGAAAAGCCACCGTATGACTTGTCAAATCGGCATCACGTCTTATTTTTTCACCATTTATTTTAATGGTATAAAATCCGCCAGATATTCCAATTCTTTCAAAAGTTCCACTTACTAAAACTTTTTCTTCAGGCATTTCATAAGCTTTAAATTTTAAAGAAGAACTACCGGCATTTACTGCTAAAATTTTCATATAAAAAATCACTCCTCTTTATCATTATACAAAAAAAGGAGTGATTTTAAAAGAAAATAATTGATTATTTATGTAAATTTAAGTCCATACTCCATCCCAACCATTTCCGGTAGGTTTGTTTACATTTGAATTTGTGATACCAAACATATAATAAATATCAACATCAGGATTATGAATAAATAACTCACCATATTCTATTTTATTTATATTTGTCATATATGAAAACATAAAACTCATATCTGTAACATTACTTGTATTAAATTGATTTCCTAAATTTAATGAAGTTAATAATTCCATTCCACCAAACATATTACTCATATCTGTTACTTGACTTGTATCAAAATCATATAGGGTTAAATCTAATTCTGTTAATGATGTCATCTGTGAAAACATACCACCCATATCTGTAACATTACTTGTATTAAATTGATCGCCTAAATCTAATGAAGTTAATGCTTGCATATTAGAAAACATACTACTCATATCTTCTACATTACTCGTATCAAAATGGTTACCTAAATTTAGTGATGTTAAATCATACATATAAGCAAACATCTGATTCATATCTGTAACATTACTTGTATTAAATTGATCACCTAAATTTAATGATGTTAATGATTCCATTCCCCGAAACATACCACTCATATTAGTTACCTGGCTTGTATTAAAATAATCCATTCCTTCTATATTTGTTACATTTTTAAAATCATCAAACAAAGAACTACTATCTGGATTCCCTTTAATTTCTCCATCCCCTTGTATATAAGCTATATATGCAGGTTTATTTATATTTTCTTCTGTTTCCTCATTCCATACTTGTACAGTTTCTTCTGTTGGTACTAGATAACTCATGACACTTTGATCTTCAAGAGCACTTTCATCTGATGAGATTACTCCCGCCTCTTTATGAGCATTAGGATCTAGCTTATTTTCAAAAATAATTTGAGTAATTTGTTCTTTATATTTCCACATTCCTTTTTGGACAGTGCTTTCATAAGAGCAAAGTTCTATGTCTCCTAAATCGGACACACAATCTTCATCCACAACTATTGTTTTTTCTAATTTTCTTAACATTCCTTTTGGTTCTGTAGAAACTTTTTGAACTGCATTTATTGTTACTTTTCCTATCCAACTTGCATTCATCATTTCTGGTTCTGATGGAGTATTATCATCTAAATATAATAGCATATTAAATTCTTTTGTTTCTTTTGATTTTATGGTAAGATTATAAAGATTGTATGCTTCTTTGGCATTTTCAATTAATTTACTGTCATTGACTGGATTTTCTGTTAATTTTCTACTTTTATTATATATTACATTTTCTTTACTTGCTTTTATTCCTCCATCAAATAATTCTACATCTATCCATTCATCACTTAATTGTTTTTGTCCTTCTTTTACTGGTATACTTTCTAGATTTATAGATAATTCGGCATCCATATCACATACGTTTTCTATTGTAAAATGATAAGGTGTTGTTGTTTCATAAAATTCTAATTTTTCATTTTCATCCATTGGATGGGCTTTTTGTAAATTTATTTCATTTTCATCTTCAAAATTTAGTTTTAAACATGTTGAATATACTACATTTGTATCTTTTTGTTTTAATGTTATAGTCCAATAAGCATAAGTAAGACCTATAACTCCTAAAAATATAATCAATATTCCTATTACTAATAAATACTTCTTTTTCTTTTCCATTTTCTTTCACTCCTTATTTTATTATGCCTATATCTTATATTTTTTATTATATATTATAAAATAAGGGTATTTCAAGTATCTTATTTGCAGTTTTACTTTTTTATACAATTTAAAAGTAAAGGTGGTGAATATGGTACGTTTAAGAATAGAACCATTACTTAAAAAGAACCATAGATCAAAGTATTGGTTATGCAAACAAATGAATATTACTTCTAGAAACTTAAATCGAATTATTAGAGGTGACACTCTTTCAATCTCATTTAAGTACATCGAAGATTTTTGTAAGTATCTAAATTGTACCCCAGGCGAATTATTCTTGATAACAGATAGTTATAACCCAGAACAATTATTAGTTAAATAATTGTTTTTTCTTCACCACCTATAATTATTATAAACCACAAAAAATGATTTTTATTAACCACAAGCCGTTATAATTTAATTCTTTTAAAAAGGTTTTTAATCTGTTATAATGAATACAGATTTTATTTTTAATGATTGATGAAACTATTTAATGATTTAAAAAATAAAAATTTTAAAAAAAGATAAGGAGTTTAGAAAAATGAGAGAAATAGAAGTTAATAAAATTTATCAACATTTTAAAGGAAAATTATATTTAGTGAAAGAGATTGCTTTTGATAGTGAATCAAATAATGATGAAGTGAAGAAGAGAATTGTAGTTTATCAAGCCCTTTATGGAGAACATTTAACATGGGCTAGACCTTATGATATGTTTTGTAGTGAAGTGGATCATAAAAAATATCCTGATGTAAAGGAAAAATATCGTTTTACTGAATACAAAAGAGATTATGAAAAAGAAGGTTTAAAAGTTCTTTTAAATTCATTTAACAAAGATTTAAAAATGTGTTTTGAAAATTTAAACATGGAGGTTATTCTTATAGATAAGATGGATTTAAGTTCTATTTTTAAAGAAATGGAAACTTCCGACTGTTTAGTTATAGAAAATCAAAATTCAAATGTTCATCCTTTAATCTATGTTACTTATGCTTACGCTCATCACATTCCTGTTTATTTCATTGCTAAAAAAGGTGAGAATATTTCTAATGACAAAGAATTCATGAGTGAAAAAGTTATTTTTTATGAACAGTTAGAAGACATACAAAATGAGTTCAAGCAAATGTTAGAAACTAATAATCTTAAAACAAACCCTTATACCTTAATACGAAAAAAACTCTAATCATTTTTTTTAGAGTTTATTTCTTTTTGAAGAGATTCAATTTCTTCTTTGGTTAAATAAGTGACTTTCATAAGAGTATCTATATTGATATCAGGCATTTCTTTTATTAATGATTCCACCATTTCTAATTTGCCTTTATCAAATCCTTCATCGAATCCATTATTATAAATGGCTTTATTTCGAAATTCTTCTGGATTATAAAATAGCTTCTTATCAAATTCTTTCATTTTTTCATCAACTTTCTTAAATTCATTATAGCCTACATTTTAAAAATTTTCAAGAGTAAAGATATTATAATCATGAAAAAAACTCTAATTATTTTTTTTCAGAGTTTATTTCTTTTTGAAGAGTTTCAATCTCTTCTTTGGTTAAATGAGTGATTTCTATAATATCTTCTATAAGGTATTTATGAATCATTGACTTTACTATTTCTTTTTTTTCACTTTTGATACCTTCATCAAATCCTTTATTATAAATAGCTTTATTTCGAAATTCTTCTGGATTATAAAATAACTTATCATCATACTTCCCTGTCATTTCTTTCAATTTTTCACCCACTCTTTTCATCATTTTATCATTTCCGTATATCTTTTCTCTTAATTTTTCATCTTTACATACGAAAACGTATAATAACCACGCAAGGTCTTTTTCTTTTAACTTCTTAATATCATTATAGTCTAAGGTAAATAGAAAATCAAGGTTGATATCAATGATTTGTATCATTTCATCTCTTACCATTCCATATTTTTCTTCTATCATTTTAGAATGATAGACAAAATCATTTTTCTTAAAATAATCATAATTGTTTAAATTGATTTGAATGACATTTTTACTCATTGTATAAGATTCATTCGGTTG
>CANQRJ010000038.1 GCA_947626215.1 uncultured Bacilli bacterium | reverse complement strand
CCACTTTTCATTATTTGAAAAATAACGTTTAGCACTCAACTTTTATATCTGCTTCCAAAACACGGAAACTCAAATTACTTATCTGAGTTTTTTACATGTGAATAACTAGTCCTTTCTTCCCCAATCAATTGGAGTCAATCCTTTTGATACTAAAAAGTTATTACATTTTGAAAATGGTCTACTTCCAAAAAAACCATTTCTAGCAGAAAAAGGGCTTGGATGAGGAGATGTTATAACATAGTGAATAGGATTGGTAATAAGTGCTTTTTTTTCTTTTGCAAAATTTCCCCATAAGATAAAAACTACGGGTTCTTCTTTTTGATTAATAACTTTAATAATGTAATCCGTAAGTTTTTCCCAACCATAATTTCTATGAGATGCTGGTTTATCTTTTTCTACAGTCAAAACGGCATTTAGTAATAAAACTCCTTCTTTAGCCCAAGGAGTTAAATCTCCATCTTGTCTTATTGGAACTCCCAAATCATCATAAAGTTCTTTATAAATATTTTGTAGAGATGGTGGAACTTTGATTCCTTTTTGAACCGAAAAAGAAAGTCCATGAGCTTCTCCTTCTCCGTGATAAGGGTCTTGTCCCATAATGACTACTTTTACATTTTCATAAGGAGTTAGTTTCAACGCATTAAAAATATAATTTCTGGGTGGATAAACTGTATTTAATAAATATTCATGATCAATCATATTTAAAAAATCTTTAAATCCTTCGCTTTCCCAAATTGTTTTTAATTTTTCATCCCAACTATTTCCTATCATACTACACTTCCTTTTTACCACTCAATTACATTTAAATTTGAAAACCTTTTTTTCCAACCATTTACTTTTTTCTCATATTGTTCTTTTGTATTTTCTTCATTTTTTATAGGTCTTATGGTTTTATTAAAAATATCTTCTACTCCATAAGGAGCATATAACAAAATCTTTCCATTTTTTTTCGTAATTCCTATGGCCTGAATCGTCGCATACACTCTTTTTATGGCATCTTCTACATTAAGAAATGGTTTTACTTCTTTTTTTACTATTTTTTCTTTCCAAGTATCCATAATTCTAATATTATGACAATCAAATTCATAAGACATCGATTTAAAGTGATTCGATAACTTTTCAATAAGTTCTTTTTCTTTTTCTTCTCTTAAATCTTCTTTATCATCAAATAAAATATCAATATCTAAAATATGATTATTGAGTGGTTTTTGATCTAAATAATTCCATATCGTTTGATTTAAACAACCTGTACAAATGAAAAAGTGAGGAATCCCTTGTTCTTCTAAATAATCTAATATTTTCATTAAATCTTCATTTTTTTTAATAATTTCGATAAAGCGTTCTTCCATTTTTTTCACCTTTTTTCGTTTTATAGTAACCTACTATAACATACAACTTTTTTGAATTCAACAACATTATTTATGATACGTTTCATGATTCATAATTTTAAATGCTCGATAAATTTGTTCTAATAAAATTCCTCGAAATAAACCATGTGGAAAAGTAAAATCTGAAAAAGAAAGAGCAAAATTACTTCTTTTTTTAATTTCTTCATGAAGGCCTAGAGAACTTCCTATTACAAAAGTGATATTAGAGTTTTCGATAAAGGTTTGTTCTATTTTTTTAGAAAATTCTTCACTCGTCATTTTCTTTCCTAATATTTCTAAAGTGATGACATAATCTTTTTCCAATATATATTTTTGTAAATTTCTTTTTTCTTTTTCTAAAGAGTCTTCATCTTTGACTTCAATGATTTCTATATCATGATATTTTCGAATTCTTTTTTCATAATCTGAAATGAGTTCTTTCAAATAATTTTCTTTTATTTTACCCACGCACAGAATCTTTATCATCGACGACTTTTGTCACCTCTCTTTGTCTTGCACAACAAGAAAAAGGAAGCTCTACTTCATATTCTTTGAATGTATTTTGTAACATTTCTAAAGCTTTCTCTTCGGTATTATTAGTTTCCGATAAGTGCATTAATATAATTTTTTTGGTGTTTTCTCCTACTAATTTTGTAAGATAAAAGCTACTATCTTTATTGGAAAGGTGCCCAAGAGACCCTAAAATTCTTTGTTTTAAATGTTTGGGATAAGGTCCTTCCATAAGCATTTCAATATCATGATTGCTTTCCATTAAATAATAGTCTGCATGTTCTAAAAGAGAAAAATATTTTCGATTTAAGTACCCTGTATCCGTTAAATATACAACTTTTTCTTTTCCATTATCTACAATAAAGTTTCTTCCATCGCTTACATCATGGCTAGAAGGAATGGTGGTAATTTTTAAATTGTTAATATAGAAATCTTTATCATATAGAATTAAATTTTCATAACCTTTTAAAAAGTCTAAATCCTTTAACATTTTTTCTGTAATATAAATATTTGGATGATTAGCCTTAATAAATACTTTTAAGGCACTTACATGATCTACATGAGTATGACTTATAATAATGGCATTAATGTCTTTGGGATTTTCTTCTACTTCTTTTAATTTGTCGGTGATATATTTATTATTTTTTCCTAAATCAAAGAGAATTCTTGTATCTTCATCTTTAATAAAAGTAGAATTTCCTTCAGAGCCACTTGCTAATACAACTATTTTCATCGGTACAAACTCCATGGGTTATACCAAGTACCCCCTCGATGTGGACGACCGACTGCAAATCCAAAGTGAAGGTGAGTACCTGTTGAAGAACCCGAGTCTCCCATAGACGCGATGACTTGACCACGTGAGACTTGAGAACCCGTTCCCACATTAATATTACTTTTTAAGTGCCCATACATGGTAAAATAATTATTTTCGTGTTGAATGATGATATAGTTTCCATAACCCATACCACAGTTACTTCCATAATAACCATGATCGGAACATCCTGTGTAAACTTCTACTACTGTTCCTGCTCTTGCAGCATAAATAGGAGATCCAAAACCTGTTCCTGAAATATCAATCGCGTTATGGAAAGAACCCCAACGGTTTTCATAATCTGTCGTAATGACATAAGGTGTCTTGGTAGGCCAACCCCAGTCAAGTCCAGTGTTAATCATTCCACCTGTTCCGCCAGATCCTGTCCATCCAGGATTATATCTTGGTCCAACAGAAGTGATTTCTTGGACGGCTTCACGGATGGTGACACGGCTTATCACGTTTGTTTCTTGAGTACGTTCACCATTTACAATACGATATTCTTGAGTAATTCTCTCAAGTCCAGTAACACCTGCTTGAGTGATTTTACTGGAGCCACTGCTCATCGAATTATCAGTGACTGTTACTTTGGTAAATGCTTGTTCTACGTCTTCAGTACTTCTTACTTCTTGATATAATGTTAAAATCGGATTAATGATTCCATTGGCAAGTGTATCTCCAATTGATAAAACCGATTTTTCACTTTTATATTTTGGATTTAAAATCATTAATTCTCGAACATTTAATTTACTAGCCTCGGCAATTTTACTTAAAGTGTCTCCTTGTTTTACAACATAGTTTTGTCCTGGCTCTGTCGTACCATAAAGTAAGTATTGAGTAAGTTCATCAACATTGGTAAATATTTTATTTTTTACGGAAATATATGCTTTTTTAATCACAATATTTTCTTCAAATTCCATATGGTTAATAATCGATCCTACATCTTTAATCGGTTCTTGCGAATTCGTAATATAAGCATTATAAACACTTTCATCTACAAATGTAGTTACAAAACGACGTTCTGCTTCTTTATAAATTTCATCATCTAATACATAAATATTCGTTACTTTTTCTTCTTCAGTTTCTGTTTTAGGTTTTGTAATGGTAATGACATAACCTTCAATGGTAAAATCACTTTCTTCTTTTATTTTTTGATAAATGTTATTAACTGAAGTAATGTTTTCATTATAGGTTACATATTCTTCGATATCAAACCCATTCGGTGGGTATACTTGATCTACATGATAGGTATCTTTAATATCTTGTTGTTCTTCATTAATTAGATTTAACAGTTCGTCTTTATTTTCTACTAAACCTAATTTTTCTCCATTTAGATAAACTTGATACACACTTTTTAAAGAACCACTCATGGGATGAAATCCATTTAAAATAATCCCTATTACTATAATCACTCCTACTAAACCCACGATTATTTTTTCTTTTGTCATAATAAATCCTTTCTAAAAGTTTTCTTCATCTACTGGTGAGAAAGATTTAAAGCAACTTTTATTTAATTCAAATAATAATTGATATAATCCTGTACCACCACGACGGTGCTTAGCTATAATTAAATCTACTGGAACAATATTTTGTTTGTTATCTGCGGTTTTTGCTTCAAAATAATCTTGTCGATTAATAAATAAAACTAAATCGGCATCTTGTTCAATAGAACCTGATTCACGCAAGTCGGATAATTTTGGTTGATTTGATTCTCTTCTTTGTTCTACACCACGTGATAATTGAGCAAGAGCAATGACTGGAACTTTTAATTCCATGGCCATAGTTTTAAAGGAACGAGAAATTTCAGATACTTCCACTTGTCGAGATTCTACTCTTCCACCGGTTGTTACTAATTGTAAGTAATCAATAATGACAAGCCCAAGTCCTTTTGGATTCGCGGCCAATCGACGACATTTTGCTTTGATTTCAGGAGCCGTGATAGATGCATTGTCTTCAATATAAATATTGGTGTCGGCAAGTTCACTCATGGCCTCAGTATATCTTTTCCAATCATTTTCATTTAACATTCCTGTTTTCAACTTATCGTTTTCAATTTGACCTACAGAACTAATCATACGATTCACTAATTGTTCGGCACTCATCTCTAAATTAAAAATGGCAATCGCTTTATCAGTTTTCATAGCCGCATTCGTTGCCACATTAAGTGCGAAGGCAGTTTTACCCATACCAGGACGAGCCGCGATGATAATAAGTTCTCCTTCATGAAATCCAGAAGTTGCTTTATCTAAATCCAAAAATCCTGAAGGAAGACCCGTAATTGCCGATTTATTATGACTCATTCTCTCTAAATTTTCATGAGCTTCTCTTAAAGCCTCTGAAATCGGTTTAAATTCACTCACTTGTCTTGTTTTTACCACATTTAATAATTTTTGCTCCGATTGATCTAATAAACTTGTTAAATCTTCTTCTTCGTTATAAGCATCTGTAATAATATGGGTAGCCGTATCAATAAGTTTTCTTCTTGTTGCTTTTTCTTTTACAATATTTATATAGTAATCAAGGTTTGCACTTGTCGCGACAGAGCCTATGATTTCACTTAAGTATTCTAAGCCTCCAATGGCATTTAAGTTTTTTTGTTTATCTAGTTCATTTTTTACTGTTGTAATATCAATAGGCGTATTATCTTTATAAAGACTTACTAAAGCATTATATATTTTTTTATGGGCATCCACAAAAAACATATCTTCTGTTATATTTTCAATAATTTTTTCTAAAGCATAAGGGTTTAAAAAAGGAACACCCAGTACACTCATTTCTGCTTCAATATTTTGAGGCATTTCTCTTGCCGCCATCATCTCACCTACTTCTTTAAAACTACTTTTATTTTAAAAATCACTCTTTTATGTAACTCAATTGTTACTTCATGAGTTCCTAGTGAATCAATCACTCCATCTATTTTAATACATTTTTTATCAATTGAAAATCCATGATTTTTCAATTCTTCACTAATTTGTTTACTTGATATCACTCCAAAAACTTTATCTTCTTTCCCAGTTTTTACTTTAAATTCAAAAGATTTATTTTCTAATTCCTTTTTGATGTTATTTAAAACACTAACTTTTTGTTCTTCTTCTAAGTGACGTGTAAGTAATTCTTTATCAAGAACTTCTTTACTTCTTTTGGTTTCTAAAACGGCAAGACCTTGTTTAATTAAAAAATTTTGTCCATACCCATCACTTACTTCGATAATATCATCTTTTTTCCCTTTTCCTTTTACATCTTTAAGTAAAATTACTTTCATTAAAAAACCTCCTTTAAGTGAACTTATTATATCAAATATTTTTTCATTCGTATAGCGTACAAAGCATTTTTTCTTATTCTTCCTTACCACATATTTTTTGAAAAGAAATCGAAAACTTTTTACAAAATTTATAAAGATTCGAAATCGATATACAAATAAGCCCCTTTTCATAACGAACCACACAAGCTTGAGTAACATCTAATATTTTAGCCATTTCTTGTTGAGATAATTTTTCTTTTTTTCGAATACTTTTCATATTCTCTCCTAACACTTTTAGGGATAATTCAGTTTTAGAAGAAGTATGCTTTCTATTGTTTGTAAGGCCTAATATATAATCCAAACTATAATGAAAATAATTGGCAAAATCACAAAGATTAGGTAATGGAATCACACTGATACCTAGTTCCCATAAGGAATAAGCAGATCTTTTTACTCCCAATATGTTAGCCATTTGTTCTTGAGTAATATCATAATCTTCTCGAATATCTTTTAATCGTTTTAAACCTATCAATCTAACCACCTAAAGTTATTTTTCCATTGTGAACAACAAAATTGCTTATTTTGCTATTTTTAGTTATATTTTTTTGCTAATTTGTGTTATAACTTTTAAAGAAAGTAGGAAAGTGATATGGATTTAAAAGCTTTTAAAGAGAAAGATAAAAAGAAATTGTTTTGATGTCATATTAAATACTATTAGACTTTTTGATTCATTTATTTTACAATAATATTAAGGATGTCGATATTATGTTAGATGAAAAAAATTTAAATCGAAATATATATGAATATTTTTCTGAATGTGAAAGACATGGACGTTTAAAAGCCGTTTTACTTATTACAAATAAACAATCTCTTTTTTATTCTCAATATGATAAAAATGAATATATGGTTCACTTAACAAAAATTTTAGATCTATTTAACTTAACTCATGAAGAGCCTATTGCTTATTTTAATCTCGATTATCGTAACAATTTGTATTTTGCATCAGAAGGAAAAAATCTTTATTTATTTTTGCCCAATAATAAAGCATTTACTTTTTTTCAATATCAATTTATTTTAGATATGCTTCAATTGGTAGAAGAATTTGAAAAGGATTTCGAAACAAAAGTAAAAATTAAGATTATTTCATTTAAACCCAACACGATTAAAGATAAAGAGTATTATACCGTATCTGAGTTTAAAACAGAGATGCAATACATGTTAACTACAGATATAGAGTTAGAAAAAGAATATATTTTGGGAAAAACATTAAATTTTGAGCAAATTAAAAAAAGTATTTTATTTACAACTCGCATTTTAGAATGTCGCTCTATAGAAGAATTTAGATATGCTTTAGAAATATGCAAAATTTTTTATAATGATTCTTTTTATCATGAATCATTTTGCAAAATATTTCCCCACTTCATTGAAATAAAAGATATTTTTTCTTACTTATCAAATGTAGGTATTCAAATGGATTCTCAATTTTTTCAAAACATTTCTTTAGATTGTTTGAAAGATCAATTAAATGATTATTTAATACATAAAATTTCTAATTCATTTAAAATGTAAAAAAAATACCAAATTTAAAATTGGTATTTTATTTTACAAATGGAATCAATGCCATAAATCTTGCATATTTAATTTGTTCTGCAATGTGTCTTTGATGTTTTGCGCATGCACCTGTCATACGTCTAGGTAAAATTTTACCTTTATCACTAATATATTTATTAATAATCATAACATCTTTATAATCTACACTTTTTCCAGCACACATTTGACAAATTTTTTTCTTTTTTCTTCTAAATTCTGCCATTTTTGTACTCTCCTTTCTTTTTTAGAATGGTAAGTCGTCATCTGAAAGAGCTACTTCATCCCCAAAATCTTTAAATGGGTCTTCAGTTACATCTGTAGATGGTAAAGGCTCTTGTTCATCATAAGATGGCATTGGTTGTGAATAACTTTGAGAGTATCCACTTTGATTATTGGAATCACTTCTACTTCCTAAGAAAGTAACGTTATCTGCTATAATATCAGTCGTATAGTGTTTTTGTCCATCTTGACCATCAAAAGAACCCGTTTGAATTCTTCCTTCTACGGCTACTTGTGAACCCTTAGTACAATATTTAGCTATATTTTCTGCTTGTCTACGCCATGCAATACATCCAATAAAATCTGCTTGATTTTGTCCACCATTTTGTGAATTAAATGGACGATTTACGGCTACTGTAAATCTTGTTACAGATATTCCACTTCCTGTCGTTCGAAGTTCTGGATCTCTTGCTAATCTACCAATTAAAATCACCTTATTCATAAACTACTCCTCTTCTTTACGAATGATTAAATGTCTTAATACATTTTCATCTAAACGAATCTTACGATCAAATTCTTGAATTGCATCTTTATCTGTTTCAACTTGCATTACATAATAATATCCATTTATTTCTTTGTTAATTGGATAAGCTAGATGCTTTTCTCCAAGTTCTTTCATTTCAGAAACTTTTCCTTTTAAATCAGAAATTAACTTTTTGTAAGTATCTGCAGTTTTCTTAATGTCAGAACTTTCCATAGTTGCTTTTACAATAAACATAATTTCGTATTTGTTCATTTTCTACACCTCCTTATGGTCTAATGGCTTTTTATAAAATAAAAAGCAAGGAGTAACTTCATTACTCGGCTTTTATTTTAACATTCTTTACTTTGAATGTAAACCCCTTTTTCATCATATTACAAATAATGATGGCAAAAGGAAAAATATTCTTTTTGTTAGGTTAATTTTTCTTTAACAAACTTTCTGTATCTTTCATCTCTTTTGGAATTGCAATTTCCATATATTCAAGTACCGTTGGTGCAACATTCGTTAAATCTCCATTTTCTTTTAAAGAAATTTTTGGATCTGTAATAATAAATGGCACCTTACTTAAAGTATGTGTAGTGACTGGATTTCCTTTTTCATCCAACATTTGATCCGCATTGCCATGATCTGCTAAAATAACTAAAGTATAAAAATTTTCTTCTGCTTTTTCTCTTAATACATTTAAACAAAAATCCGCGGTAATACAAGCTTTAATAGCCGCATCTAGGTTACCAGTATGACCAACCATATCAGGATTCGCATAATTAATTAAAATAAAATCAAAATCTTTTTCCATACAGGAAATACATTTTTTAGTAACATCAATCGCGCTCATCTCTGGTTTTAAATCATAAGTAGCAACTTTTGGAGAAGGAATTAAAAATTTTTGACATCCATCTAAAGAGCTATTACTTTCTCCATCAAAAAAATAAGTAACATGTGCATATTTTTCGGTCTCTGCAATCCGTGCTTGAGTAAGTCCTAAATTAGATAAATATACACCCAAAGGATTTTGAATTACTTCTCTTTCTAAAAAATAATTTGTTTTAATCTTAGGATCAATAGGTAAAAAAGTATAAACATCCACATTCACTTTTCTTCTTGGAAAGCCATCAAAATTTTCATTAACAAACGAAGATATAATTTGTTTGGCACGATCGGTTCTATAATTCATCCATAAAATAGAATCTCCATCTTGAATCGTTTTAAATTGTTTTGTTTTTAAAGGAGGTAAAAATTCATCTGTAATATTTTTTTCATAACATTTTTGAATCATTAACGGTATATTAGGCGTAACAATACCGACATCATTTACTAATAAGTCATAATATTTTTTAGTTCTATCCCAATTTTTATCACGATCCATTGCATAATAACGACCACATATAGACGCGATAACACCAATACCGGTTTCTTTAATTTTTTCTTCTAATTTAACAATAAAAGTATATAATGCTTTTGTCTCAGTATCTCTTCCATCACTAATTAAATGAAAATAGACATTTTTAACATTTTCTTTATGAAGAACATCCAACAAAGATAAAAAATGATCTAAACTTGAATGAACTTTTCCATCACTAAACAAACCCATAACATGTAAATTTTTATTTGATTCTTTAGTATATTGAATCATCTTAGCAAAATTTTCGTGATTCATAGGATTTCCATTTAAAAACTCGCTTAACAAAGCAATACTTTGTTTGATTCGTCTTCCTGCACCGATTGTACTATGCCCTACTTCACTATTACCAAATTGCCCAGGTTCTAATCCGACGCTTTCTTCACTAGCAGACAATAAAGAATGTGGATATTTATTCCATAAATCTAGAAAATGTCTAGGATTGGACATCATAACAGCATTTCCAAGTTTATTGTCACTATAACCAAATCCATCTAAAATAACCATACAAATTTTTTTCATAATCCTATCCTTTCATACTAATTAGTTAATGTATAATTTCCACTAATCTTTATAAATTCTCGATTTCCATCTTCTTTTTTGCGAATAGCAATGGAATCATTACTTACATGAATAAAACTAGACAAACTACTATCAATTTCTTTTGTTTCACGTAATTTTATTTCTGTTCCATCATAATAGAAAAAATCAATATAATAATGATATTCTTTTGCTGTTGAATCATATATATAATAATAAAGTCCAAATGTATTAGTTCCTAAAACAAAGACTCTAGAACCAGACACAGAACGGTATTGATATTTTGAATTCGTCATATCTACTTTTGTTCGAATACCTCCAAAATAAAATTGATAAGAACTACCACTAGTATACAAAGATAAACATTTTCCTTGAAATGTAACTCCACTTGACTGAAAACCACAACCTCCGCCGTTTTCTTTATCGGCATAGGAAGAAACAGATCCCCACCGACTGGCTGAATGGCTAGCCATTTCAAAAGTATTATAATTTACAGTTATAGTTGTACCTGTATCACTAGTTCGTTTCCATGTAGTAATATAACAAAGGCCATCATTCAAACAAATAAAATCAGGTGTTTCAGAATTATAAGTATTATCCAAGCTTAGAACAACTGTTTTTTTAACAGAAATATTTTCTCCATTTATATTTACAACAGAAAAACGACCACTTGAATAAAATACATCTGAAGAATTTACATATTGTCTATATGTGACTGTACTATATCCTACAATTGCTACTGTCGTACTATTTATACGAGTAATATCTGGATAATATCCAGAACCATTATTCCCAGATAAAATAGTTTTTGGAGTTGACATAGTAATTTTATTTCCATCATAATGAAATAAAGCCATATTTATATAAGAAGCATCACTTGAAGATGATTTTCCAGTACAACTACTTGTTCGTTTACATCTACAATCTTTTTCATCCCATGAACCCGGACAATTAAACCACCCATATAACCAAGCTTCTTTTCCATTGTCATCTCCTAAAATTCCTACAAATGTATTGCTATTTAATGGAGAAAAATCATACCATCCATTTGGTACGTCTCCCAAAGATGTCAAGGTAGGTCCACAACTTTGAGTATTACATGTGGCCGTTTCGGTTTCTACATTTCCACAGTTTGCTCCTGTATTGTTATCTTTCTCTTGATATCTTCTTGTTTTTATTCCTCCTCCACATGTTTTACTACAAGCTCCATACTCTTTATCTATATAACTTTTACTTTTACTACTACATTCTTTAT
>CANQRJ010000037.1 GCA_947626215.1 uncultured Bacilli bacterium | reverse complement strand
TTTTATCTTTTATATTAGGTATATTATACCACGAGTTCTTTCTTTTTTTATGCATTCCGATAAATTTAGACTCCGTCGTGATATTATTTTATTTGACTTTTAAATTATTTTAAAGTAAAATAATGGAGCGAATGAGGGGTGTGTTTTAATGATTTCTCAGGAAGAATTTCAAGTAATCCTTGAAAATGAGGGTTATCAGAAAGATGCAATTCCAAAAATTACAAAAAATTTAAAACAAAGAGGAAATCCTGAAAAAACAAAAAAAGTTGTAAGTTTGTTAAAAAAAGAAGATATCGATGTACGAGATTGTTTAAGCATTTTAACTCGTAGTAATTCAGATGAAATAGAAAATATTATTCAGTTACTAAAAAAAGAAAATATTGATGTACGAAATTGCTTAAGCATATTAGTTAAAGCAAAATCAAGTGAGATTGAAAAAATTATAGTTTTACTCAAAAAAGAAAATATAGAAGTTCAAAAGTGTTTAAGTATACTCGCTTTTGGACATGCGAATGAAATCGAAAAAATTATAAATTTACTGAAAAAAGAAAATATTGAAATTCAAAAATGTTTAAGTATATTAGCTAAAGGTAAAGCATGTGAAATCGAAAAAATTATTCAGTTATTAAAAGAAGAGAATATTGATGTTCGAGATTGTTTAAGCATCTTAGCACAAGGTAAAGCAGACGAGATTGAAAAAATGATTCATTTATTGAAACGAGAGAATATTGATATTCGAAGTTGCTTAAGTGTATTAGCTTGTGGTAAAACAGACGAGATTGAAAAAATCATAAATTTATTAAAAGTAGAAAATATTGATGTTCAAAAATGTTTAAGTATACTCGCTTTTGGACATGCGAATGAAATGGAAAAAATGATAAATTTATTAAAACAAGAGAATATTGATGTTCAAAATTGCTTAAGTATTTTAACTAGCACTCATATTTATGAATTTACTAATAAAATAAATATTTTTAAAAAGTTTGATGCTTTAGAAGGTTTAAAAAATAATTTTTATTTAGCTAGCTATGTTTTTAAAACTTTAAAAGTGGAAGAAATTGTAAATATTTTTTTACAAGAAAAAAGTAAAAATAAAGAAAGAAATTTGAATCAAAGAGAATTAAAGTTTTTATTTGTCATTCGTGAAAAACACAACCATTATTATTTTTTGGATGATATAAAAAATTATTGTGAGAATATGAACATAAATATAGAAGAATTTTTATTTTTATTTAAAGGAAATCATGAGATTCTTATACATTATTATTTAGAAAGACTTAAAAATGGAAAAAGTATTTGGATTGGGAAAAAATATCCTATCAGTAAAGAAAATTTATATAAATATGGATCTTTTATTTTAGATGTTTGTCAAACTGTATCGTTAATGTTTATTAAAAAGAATCCAAAATATAGTTATTTATATGATGAATTAAAAGGATATGTTATGGATCAATTACTTACAACGGCAGGAAATTTTTTTGATGAGATGGAAAATGAAGCTATATTAAAACACATCTTAAGTACTTATTATATAAAGGTATTATCAAGATTTGTTATTAATTACGAAAACTTTTCATTTTATGATTCAAAAACTATGAAAAGCAAAAATAATTTTTTTGATGATATGAACAAAAATGTTGATGAAATGAGTTTTTATGAAAATGATTTATTTATAGATCATGAATATGAGATATTAAATACAATCAATATGTTAGTTCAAAATGGTTATGAAAATTATGAAGATTTTGTAAAACAAAAATATCATTTAAATGATGAAGAATATTCAAGTGTTTTATCTGAAATTCAGAGAAAAATTTTAAAAAAAGACAATTATTTTAATTAAATTATGTTATAATTTTTGATAGAAAGTGACTTTCTTGGAGGAGATTTAAATTGAAAGTAATAGTAGAAACTGAAAAGAAAACAAGAATTGATAAATATTTAAGTGAACATACTGAGTATTCACGAAGTTTAATTCAAAAAATGATTGAGAATGATACGGTTTATGTAAATGATATTTTAATCGATACTTCATCTTATCAAGTAAAAGAAAATGATGTCGTAGATCTTACTGAAGATTTTGTAGAAGAAACTTCTATTCAACCTGAAAATATTCCACTTGATATTGTTTTTGAAGATGAAAATGTTTTAGTTATTAATAAGCCAAGTGGTATGGTCGTTCATCCAGGAAGCGGTAATTTGAGTGGTACGCTTGCGAATGCTTTATTATATTATACAAAAGAGTTAAGTAATCAAAATGGGACTATGCGTCCTGGTATTGTTCATCGTATTGATAAAGATACTTCAGGTCTCCTTTTAGTCGCCAAAAACAATAAAGCACACGAAATATTATCAGAAGATTTTAAAGAAAAGAAAGTTCATCGTAAGTATATTGCTTTAGTTACAGGCATTTTACCACATGATCATATCAAGATTGATGCACCCATTGGAAGAGATGAGAAAAATCGTAAAAAAATGGCCGTTACAGATAAAAATAGTAAACACGCGATTACACATGTAAATGTTTTGAAACGTTTTTCTTCCTATACTCTAGTGGAATGCGTTTTAGAAACAGGAAGAACTCATCAAATTCGTGTTCATTTGTCTTATATTGGTTATCCTGTTTTTAATGATCCATTGTATGGAAAAGAAGTGATTCCTCATTTTGGACAATTTTTACATTCTAGTGAAATCACATTTCAAGAACCTATCACAAAAGAGATGTATCATTTTAAGGCAGATTTACCAAAAGAATTTAAAAACTTTTTAGATTCTTTAGAAGAAAATGAAAAAAATGAAAAACAAAAATAGAAAACATGTGAAGAGTAGGTAGGGAATTGCTAAATAATAGGTTTTACATTTTACTTTTAGTTCCATTGTTAGTAAAAATGCGTATCCTAATAAAAAGAAAGAAGAAAAAATCGTTAAAAAATATTCATGAATCGTAAAGTAAAAATAAGTGGTTGAAAGTAAAAATAAACTATTACATAAAACTAAAAATAAAGCATTTTTTCGATCTTCATTTTTAATAAAACATTCAAAAATAGGAATGAATAGGGGAATCGTCGTTCCCACTGAAAAGCAAAGAAAGTAAAACACCTAACCACCACCTCTTTACTAATTATATGTTTTCATGTAAAATATTAATACTGGAGGGAAATTATGCGTATTACATTTGAAGAAAAAGACGAACTTATCATGCGTCTTGTAAATTATTTTATTACAGAAGAAAATTATACTCCTATTGTTGTGAATGGAGTAAGAGATGAAATATGGCTTCAAAATACGTCTGGACCATATAAAATTATTCGAATTAATTCGAATTATATTCATAATAAAGAACAATATGATTTTGATATTTATAAAGTTAAAAATGTGATGAAACAAGTGAAAAGAAAAACATTAAGTTTTACTATGAATGCTTTAAATATTTTGCTAGATGTGAATGAAAATGTCAAAATGGATCCTGATAAATCTATTTCGAGTGTGTTTTTAAGAGATGTAGAGGATGTAGATTCTAGTCTTATGATGGAAACTTTTCCCAATATGAAAGATAAGCTATTATTAAATGAAAATGGAATTCAGCTTATATTAGATGTCACGAATAAAATTAGTCGTAAAACGGAGAAAGAAAATGAGAAATATGAAAATATTTTTAAACCTAAAAAGTTAATTGTAACTCCTATCTTACTTTTTATTAATGTTGCTCTGTTTTTAATGACTTATCTTCTTTCTAAGGGAAATTTAAGTGCTTCTTTTTTAGTTCATTTTGGGGCTCTTTATGCTCCTTATGTAAAATTAGGAGAGGTTTGGCGACTTGTTACTTCAGGATTTTTACATGGTGGTATTTTACATTTGATTTTTAATATGTATGCTTTATATTTAATTGGAACTCAAATGGAAAATTTTGTTGGAAAATGGAAATTTTTATTTATTTATTTTGTTAGTATGATTACAGGAAGTTTAATGAGTGTTGTATTAAATCCAAATACCGTAAGTATTGGTGCTTCTGGCGCGATTTTCGGACTTTTAGGAGCTTTGCTATATTTTGGATATTATTATCGAGTTTATTTAGGAAGTGTCCTACGTAGTCAAATTATACCTGTCATTTTGTTAAATTTATTATTAGGATTTTTGATTCCTGGAGTTGATAATTTTGCTCATATTGGTGGAATTATTGGTGGAGTTCTTGCTTCTATGGCCTGTGGTGTACAAAAAGAAAATAAAAATGATCAAATAAATGGAATTATTGTGTTAATACTATATTTTATTTTCTTTTGCTATTTATTATTTTTTCGTTAATTTTTCATTTTCATAGCTTTTCTTTGTTCTAGACATTTTATTATGAATTTGATATACTTTTTTAGGAGAGTGGTAAACATGAAAAATAGAGGTTTTGAGATTGCTAAAGGATGGGAAGATAAGGACATTCATTTACCAAAAAGAAGTACTAAATTTGCTGCCGGTTATGATATTGAGGCGGCCGAAGATATGGTGATTCCAGTTTATACGCCAGGGATTAAACCTACTTTAATTCCTACAGGATTAAAAGCTTATTGTAATGAAGATGAGTTTTACATGCTTTTAAATCGTTCTTCTGGACCTAAAAAAGGATTTTTGATGGCAAATAGTATAGGTATTATTGATCATGATTATTATGGCAATGAAAGTAATGATGGACATTTTTATTTTCAATATTTTAATTGTTCTGATCATGAGATTGAGGTTAAAAAAGGAGATATTATTGGTCAAGTGATTTTTCAGAAATATTTGATTACGGATGATGATCATGCAGAAGGAGTAAGAACGGGTGGATTCGGTTCTACGGATCATAAATAAAATTTTAAAAAGGAATTGAAAAGATTTCTTTTTTTTCTTTTTTAGCATATGATTTAATGGTGATAAAATGAATGAGATTGATAAAGCATTAGAAAGACATTATCAAAGAGTTGGCAACATCGTACCCAAGAAAGAAAACAAAATAGGAAAAACTTTTACTAAAATATTATTAAGTGTCATTTTCGTTTTGGCTTCCACCATTTATATGAAGTTACAACCTGAAAATAAAGAATTGTTTAAAAATGTAGTGTTTGAAAAAAATTTGGCTTTTACGAAAGCAAATGAATGGTATTCTAAAACTTTTGGAAATATTTTACCTACTGTAAGTGAACCGAAAGAGGTGATGGCTTCTTCTACTACTCCTAATGAAGTGACTCCTTATTTAGATGGGTATGCCGTTTCGACTGAAAAAGGGTCTGTGATTCAAAATATTTCTAGTGGACTTTTTGTTTTCCAAGGTGAAAAAGAGGGGTATGGCAATACTTATATTTTACAAGGAGTGGATGGAGTAGATATTTGGTATGGAGGAATTAAAGATAGTGATTTATCTTTATATGACTATGTCGATGCCGGGACCATTTTAGGAGTGAGTGAAGAAGATACGTATTATTTAGTTTTTCAAAAAGATGGCCAATTTTTAAGTTATGATGAATATTTTAAACAAGTTTCATCTTGATATTACTACATACCTTTTTCTTCTTATTTCTTTTTGCTGTGGTTATTTTAAAGCCGTTTTTTTGATTTTTCTTATTGTTATTGTTCATGAAATGGGGCACTTTCTTTTATTTCGTTTTTATTCTTATTCGGTTATTCGGGTAGATATATATCCTTTTGGAGGAATTACAAGAGTTGATAAACCGATTAATACTCCTATTAAAAGAGAAATTTTAATTGCTTTAGGTGGAGTAGGAATGCAAGTTTTTTTACAATTATGTTTTTTTCTTTTGTTTAAATGTCAATTGATTCAAAATGCTACTTATTTTTTATTTTCTAAATATAATACTTTGATTTTGCTATTTAATTTACTTCCCATCATTCCTCTTGATGGAAGTGTTCTTATGCATTCTTTTTTTGAAATCTTTTTTTCTTTTGAATGCTCTTTTTTCTGGTATAAAGTGATTTCTTGTAGTGCTTTTCTTCTTTTCTTTTTCTATAATTTTTTTACTTCTACTCATAATTACTTTATTTGTATGGTTTTAATTTGTCAGTATTTCTCTTTACAAAAACAAGAAAAATATATGAAAGAACGTTTTTATTTAGAAAGGTATTTATATTCATTTCCTTATAAGAAAATTCAAAATGAAAAGACAAAGAATATCAAAGTTTTAAAAAAAGAAACTCTTCATTTTTTTCTAGAAAACGGAAAATTTCTTCATGAAAAGGATTTTTTAAAAGAAAAATTTCAAAGAAATGCTTGATTTTATTTGACAAAGTAAGGTGTTTTTTGATAGAATGAGGATGTTTTGAATGAGTGCATGAACAAGTGCTTTTATTTGAAACCGCACAGGAAAGGTTTTGAAAAACGAAATGTTACCTTATCTTGGCGAGTCTTAATGATAAAGGAGGGAAAAAATGAAAGCAATTTTTGTTACAGGTGGCAAACAATATTATGTACAAGAAGGTAGTACTATTTATGTAGAAAAATTACCTAATGAAGCCGGTAGTGAAGTAGAATTCGATGAAGTTTTATTTGTAGATGGTGTTACAGGAAATCCTACAGTAAAAGGTGCTAAAGTTGTTGGTGTGGTAGAAAAACAAGGAAAACAAAAGAAAATTACTGTGTTTAAATATCATCCAAAGAAAAAATATCGTAAAAAACAAGGTCACAGACAACCTTATACAAAAGTTACGATTAAGAGCATTGTTAAATAATGATAACGATTGTTGTAAAAAAAGAAAAGAATCAAATCAAACAAATTCTTTTTGAGGGGCATGCAGAATTTGCAAATCCGGGAAAAGATATTGTATGCGCGGGAGTATCTAGTATTTTAACGACTACAGTAAATGCAATTTTAAGATTCGATGGGGATGCCGTAACGTATACGGATAAAAATGATTTTGTTTTAACGATTCAAAAATGGGATAAGAATACTCGTATTTTAATTGAAAATATGTTGGATTTATTAAAAGAATTAGAAAAAGATTATCCTAAAAATATTAAAATTAGAGAGGACTGAGTAAAATGACATTAATGGTTTTTAATCTTCAACGTTTTGCCCATGTTAAAGCCCAAGGTTCTACAAAAAATGGTCGTGATTCGGCCGGACGTAGATTAGGTGCAAAAGCTGCAGATGGTTCTATCGTTTCAGCAGGGAGCATTTTATATCGTCAAAGAGGAACTAAAATTTACCCTGGAGCTAATGTAGGAATGGGAAAAGATCATACACTTTTTGCAAAAATAAATGGTATGGTTCGTTTTGAAAGACTTGGAAAAGATAAGAAAAAGGTTAGTGTTTACGAGATTGCGTAGACACTTTTTTTTAATTATGTCAATCATTTGCAAACTTGTTTTCTATAAAAAACTGTGTTATCATATACTTGTAATAGAAATAGAATAAAAAGGGAAGGAGGTTTCCATATTATGTGGTGGTTATGGTGGATTTTCCGCTAATCGGAATTTAATAGAAACGCTTTTTTGACGTTTCTTTTTTTGTCAATTTTTTGTCAATTTTTTGTCAATTCTGTTTTTTTCCCCATCTCCTTCTTATTTCTATGATAAAATAGAAATAGAAAGTAGTTGATTATATGGTAGAAAGTAAATCCTTATTAAAAGTAGTCAGTGTTTATTTAATTTATTTCATTTGTAGCTATTTAGGGTCTTTGTTCACTTCGATGCTTAAATTAGAAAGTAATCCTATTTTTCATATGATTATGGATATTGCTTTTCTTATTTTTATTATCGCATTGTATCAAAAAGATTTAAAAAGTGATTGGGATACGATTAAAAAAGAGTATTCTTTTAAAAAAATTGGAAAAGTGATTTTATTAGGATTAATCGGAACATTTTTGTTAAACTTTCTTTTAATGTTTATTGGGGAGTTGTTTTTTCCAAATTCTACTGTAGACCAAAATACGATGTCTATTCAAAATATGGCCACTGTATCGGTTTTGTATACCATTTTTAAAACGATGATTTTTGGAAGTATTGCCGAAGAAATTTTGTTTCGAGAATCTTTAAGTAAATGTATTTCAAATGATTATTTATTAATTTTTGTAAGTTCTATTATTTATACGGCCATGAATTTTATTTTTACGACACAAAGTTTTGGCATCTTACAATTGCTTGCTTATTTCTTGCCGGCAATTTTGTATAGCTTTATCTATGTAAAAAATAACAGAAATATTATTTTGATTATGTTTGTGAAATTTGTATATAATTTAATCCCTTTGACCATTTTATTAGTGGGGTTATTTGCAAAATAAAAAAGAATTAGAAAGGAGTAGACGACTATGAAAGAAAATCGAAAAATGGTTTTGTTAAGTGTTTTCTTTGTTCTTTTATGTGTGTCTGTTACTTCTTTTTTTTCGAATCAAGTTCTGGTTTCTAAAACAAACAAAAATGAACCGGTTCTGGATGAAGAGCTTGCATTTCATAATCCTCAAACTAAAATTACAAAAACAGAAACGAAAGATTACTATTACTATAATGTCGAAGATTATGAACGAGATTTAACTTATTCCTGGCAATTTGAAAAAGATAAAAATAAAAATATTTCTGTAGAAGAAAGTTTATATATTACAGAAGATTTAAGGTTGTCTCTTGATTCAAATACGAAGGGTGCCGAAGAAATTAATGAACGAGTAGATCAAAAAAAATTAATTGTTTCTTTTGATTATCATGGGGCCTTGCCTTTAAAAACAACGGTTCGAATTAATGTTTCTAAAAAGTTCCGTGACCAAGAGCATTTATATTTGTATTATTTTAATCCTGAAAAAGATGAAATTGAATATATTATGAAGGATGTAGAAGTGAAAAATGGCTATGTCGAATTTCAAATCGAGCATTGTTCGGACTATTTTTTAACCGCGGCTATTGTGAATGATGCCGTCAATAATCCTCAAAGTGTGAATTTTATTATCATAGGTTTAGTCGTGGTGGTATTTATTTTAATCGCGGTGACCTTATTTCAATCTAAAAATAAATAATTGGGAAGTAAAAAACAAGGATTTCTGTCTTGCTTTTTTTCTTCTTCTTAGTTAAAATAAAGATGTTTGGGAGTGATACGATGTTCCTAGATGAAGTAAAAATGAAATTAATTGCAGGAAAAGGTGGAGATGGTTGCACTTCTTTTCGTCGTGAAAAATATGTTCCTATGGGAGGACCTGATGGGGGCTCTGGAGGAAAAGGTGGAGATATTGTTTTTGAAGTCGAAGAAGGACTCAATACTTTAATTGATTTAAAATATCATAAAATTATCAAAGCCGAGAAGGGAAGTAACGGAAAAGGGAAAAATTGCCGTGGTAAAAATGCCGAAGATTTTGTAATTAAAGTTCCTTTGGGGACTGTGATTTATGATGATGATAATGGAGAGGTTCTTGCCGATTTAGTTCATGTAGGGGACTCTTTTGTAGCCGCCCATGGAGGAAGAGGAGGTAGAGGAAATTTTGCTTTTGCTACTCATGAGAAACCGGCTCCTCATTTTTCGGAGTTAGGGTGTCCTGGAGAAGAAAGATTTGTTCGTCTTGAACTAAGACTTCTTGCCGATGTTGGATTAATTGGAATGCCTAGTGTTGGAAAAAGTACGATTTTGGATGCGGTCACCCGTTCGAATCCTAAGATTGCAAGTTATCATTTTACAACTTTGAGTCCTAATTTGGGTGTAGTCGAATTAAAAAATAAAAAAAGTTTTATTTTAGCCGATTTACCAGGACTTATTGAAGGTGCCTCTAGCGGGGTTGGGCTTGGATTACAGTTTCTAAGACACGCATCTCGTACAAGAGTTTTGGCTCATGTAATTGATATGGCAGGAACAGAAGGAAGAAATCCTATTCATGATTACGAAGTCATTCGAAAAGAAATTAATGCTTATGATGAAAGGTTGGCTCAGAAAAAAGAAATTATCGTGGCCAATAAAATGGATGTAGAAGGATTTGAAGAAAACTTAAAACAATTTTTAGAAAAATACCCAGAAAAAGAAGTAATTTCCATCAGTGCTTTAAATAAAACAGGTTTAGATGAATTCATGAATCGTTTAGAAGAAATTTTAGAAAATACTCCAAAAGAAGATTTTATTCAAAAAGAAGAAGATGAAGTCGTTTATCAATTTCAAAAAGAAAAACCATATACAATTACAAAAGAAAATGATTTATGGGTATTAAAAGGAAAAGAAATTGAAAAATTATTTGCAATGACAAGATTTACAGAAGAGGAATCTGTTGAAAGATTTGCAAGGATTTTAAAAAACATGGGTATTGATGAAGAACTCGAACGATTAGGGGCTAAAAAGGGAGACGAAGTTGCGATATTGGACTATATATTTGAATGGAAGGATTAATATCAATGGAAGAAAAAATACAGAAACTAGAGGATTGGCTTAGTGCCCTTACACTAGAATATCAAAATATCAAACAAGAAAGAGAAAATGCAAGTACCTTTGAAGAACTTGTCGTTGCTCAAAAATTATTAAAAAGAGAAAATCAACTTCATTATTTTATTTTTACCTTAAAAGAGTTTGTGAGTGAAGTGAAACAGTTTTGCTTTTTAGAAGAACCAGATGTTCAAAATGATTTAGAGTGTCTTCGGTATAATGCGTTATTAAATCAAAAAGTGTATCAATTTCATATCATTATGAATCGTGAAATTCATTTATTTTTAGATACTTTATTGAGTTTAAAACAAAATAAAAATTTTTTAAAAATTTATCAAAAAATGGATTATCCTCACATGAGTTTTTGGAGTTTACTTCGACAATATTTTGAAGAATATATTCCAAAAGAATACTTTGATTCTATGGGTGAGATTAATAAAGAATGTTTAAAGAATCACTTGGATTATCAAGAATATCAAAAAATGGTTCAAGAAAAAAAGGTACAAAAAAATACATTGCCATATGGATGTATTTTAGAATTAAAGCAAAAAGGACTTAATCCTCAAACTTTAAAATAGAACCTATGTAAAGTTTTTCACTAGCATTTTTAGGGAGTTCTAAAATGCTAGTTTTTTTAGGACTTTCACTAATTTTAATGATTTTATTTTTGGGAACATTTCGATAAATATAAATGACTTGGTTTTCTTCGTTTAAGGCAATCACATCAATTTCTTCTTTCATAAAGTACGTATGAATTCCATTACAATTTGGGAAAAGCATCCCATAATGAATGTCCTTTTTTCCCATAAGACCCATAAGTCTTGTAGAAAAGTCCTTAGCGACTACAATGTCTATTGTTTTATTGTTTAATTTTAGTTTCATAGTTAGTCTCCTTTTTACATATTATGATAACAAATTTCTTATTATTCATTTTACCATAAAAAAGAAATTGAAAAAAAGAAAAAAACATAGTACAATAAAATAAATTTAAAGGAGTATCTATATGAAGTGTGTAGCTTGTAAAAAAAGAAATATGCGAAAATCTAATTATTGTAAAAAATGTGGTCGAAAATTTACTCAAGAAGAAAAAGAAAATGCAAAAAAAGAAGGATTTGATAT
>CANQRJ010000036.1 GCA_947626215.1 uncultured Bacilli bacterium | reverse complement strand
CCACCAAAAATTCTTGAATTTCATTTTTTCGCATTCATTTTTTGGAATTTTTACTTCCCACCAGAAATTCTAGAGCCAAAGTTTCTTTTTTACTTTAAAAAACTACTAACATGAACAGTTGAAAAAGATGAATGTTCCATGATGTCATTTAATATGTTTACTGTATCATCAATCATTACGAAATATCGATCTTCTAAATGAGGATGATTTTTTTGAATTTCTTTCATAGCTTTTAATTTATCTAAATCATGATAAACCCCATAAACATGATCCTCTTCAATTTGATAATTCTTTTTTACAAACTTAATTTTTTGCCTTTTTTCTTCCTCATTCATTACTTTTGTTACAACATAAACGAAAGATTTATCTTTTTCTTTTAAAAAATCTTGGAATGTTTTTATAGGTCGTACATCTTCATAAAAATCTTTTTCTAAAATAGCTTTACTCCACTCTTCATCATCATAGTAATAATGATTATATTCTCCGTATTCTATAGGTGCCAAAACACCATCTAAATCAAAAACATAAACCGTACACTCATTTTGAAACAATTCTTTTATTTTACTTTCTTTCATATTTTCACTTACTTTCTATCTAACTTAAGTATATCATAAAAGAAAAGAATCTAAAATCATTATTCTAAATGCTCTTTCAATTGACCAAATAAATCAAAATTATTTCCTAAAAAATCATTAGAAATTCTCATTTCAAGTTCTATGTCTTCATTAATAGGTTCATTCCATTTAAATTTATTTTCAGTTCCTTTATAATAAAAATCAAATTTTGTTTTAATTCCAGCCATATTCATATAAAGGGATTCTCCATCAAAAGAAAATAAATTTTCAAAAGATTCGTTCATTGCATCTACAACCGTATCACCTGATAAAACAATTCCTTTATTATATCGATTCACTTGAGAACTATCTTTTCCATTTTCGACTCCTAAATAGTACCAAGTAATTTCTACACATTCACTTGTAGTACAAAAATCTTTTCCTTGCTCTTTTTGAATTTCATTTTGTTCTTTCTTTAACGTAGCTTCATGAATTAAAGAAATATCTATTTTCATATTTCCAGATACATCAATAGTTGTTTCAAAATCTTGAAAACCATTTTTTGTAACTTTAACTGTATAATTTCCAGTATATAAATCTACTTTATAAGGATTATCCGTTTTTTCATTATGAATTTCTTCTTGATTGATATTAGAAACAATTGAAATATCATAATCTTTTACTTCTTCTTCTCCACTTTTTACTTGAAACTCCACTTCATTTAAATTTTCTTCTAACATTTTTGTATCTAAAAAAGCTTGTTTTATTTTTAAAATAGAATTATTACTTAATCCCAAATTTTTTGCAGATTGTAATACGGCCAAAGCACAATCATGAAAATTAGCATAAGAAGATAATAAAAATAAAGATTGATACCAAACTTGAGCCATTTCTTCTTTATTTTGAAAAGCATGATATGAATCCATTAAATAGGCGGCATGACTGACCACATTGGAATTGACATGAACACCACCTTGATCTATATCATATAAAGTCTCGACGTTATTTGCCTTTAAAAGATCTTCCACCGTATATTTTCCATTATCTAAATATCGATCAGGAAAATAATATTCTCCCTCTTTTATACTTGGCTCTTTTGTTCTACTTGGGTCTTCCGCATCTCTTAAAACTTCAATACTTTCCCCCATTGTCCAATTTTTTCCTTCTATTAAATTTCCTAAAATGTCGGCATAAGCTTCATTTAAAGCACCTGTTTCAAAAGGCTTATTAAGATCTTCTTGTTTAGGGGAACTAGCAAAGTTCGCAGTATGTTCCACCACTCCATGAGTAAATTCATGACCTAATACATCTAAAGCGACAGCAAAAGATTTTTGATCCCAGTCTCCGATAAACATTTCATCAATTCCACCTGCCCAAAAGGCATTATTTAAACTTTCATTTGAAAGAGTTTTTAATGTAACTCCTAAATTAATAAAAATTCTACTTCCTTTTCCATCATAAGAGTCTCTTTTTAATACCTTTTTATAATAATCATAGATTTTACTAAAATTAGCCATAGCCGTGACTGCTTCTCTCGTAAATTTAGTTTGATCATACCAAGCTAATTCTCCATCTTCCATATTAACTACATAGGCTCGTTTAATAGGAACCATACTTAAAAAGATACTTAGAGTAGCCCCAATTAAATTATAATTTGAAAGATAAATGTCCCGTTCTATATCATGGAATCGATAACGAGTCTTAGTAGCGCCTAAATCAAAATAAGACTCTAATTGAATCGTTTCATATTCTCCGTCTATTCCTAATCCTTTCCAAGGATAATTATCAAATTGATAGAAATTTTCAAAACGAAGAATTTCCTTTGATTTTGCATCAATAACTAAATTTCCATTTTTTTCATCATTGAATCCTTCCACCATATAAATAAGAGAAGCCCCTTTTTCATTTTGTTCTAATTTCAAAACAGGATCTTTAATAGTAGAATCTTCTTTAAAATAATCTTGAGCAATTTTTTTAATTTCTGAAACATTAGAAACATCTTTTATATCTATTTGAATAGAAGGAAGATAATAACCACTTAAGCTCAGAATCGTGCCATCCTCTTTAACACTGATCACCAAATTTTGATGATTCACTTCTACTCCATCATAGACTTGTTGAAAACGGTAAAAAGTCAACCCTTCATACGTTTCAGTAGAAGTTAAAACAAACTCTTTATGAACATCTTTGAAATGAAATAAATCTTGTAATTCTCCTAAAGCGTCTAAAGCATCATTACTAGAATAAACTTTTTTATTACTAAAAGAACCACTTATAAATTTAGGAATACCTTCTTTGCTATTTACAATAGTAAGTTCATTGATAGCGCTTTTCGTTCCATAAGATTTTTTTTCTTGACCTAAAAAGAAAAAAAGAAAAACAAGTCCTAGTAAGAAAATTCCTATAAAAAGAACAAAAAGAAACACATATTTTTTTGGAATTTTTTTCTTTGGCTTCTCAACTTTTTGACCACAATAAGGACAAAAAGAATCAGAAGGATTTAAGTTATTTTGACAATTTGCACAAAACATAATTTCACATCCTCTTATATATTCTTTTCTAAAATTTTCTTTCCAGAAAACGTATAATATACTTCTTTCTTTTCCTTTGGAATAGATACTTTAATATAACCTTTATACTCTACAGGTTTACTTGTAGATGAAGCAATTTCTTTTTGATTTTCCATATCATATAAAACGTAGTCTCCATTTTTCTTTGTTAAAATAGCAATAGAATTACTAGTATAAATGTTAGAATACTCACATGGAATAATGATTTTTCCATTTGTATCAATTAAACCTTTTTTATTATCTTTAGATACCGTATATCCTTCATTAGATAAATACATATCGTCGTATTCTTCACTTAATTTTTTTCCATTTTCATCGATTAAATAATACTTATATTTCTTTTCGCTTACAATTGCTCGATGATTTATATCAAAGTCTGTCGCCGACTCAAAAGATTTTGAAATGATTTTTTCTCCTTTTTCATTAAAATACTCATATTTATCAAAAAGGCAATGATTTTTTAAACGATAAATACGAGAAACTTGATAAAGATCTGAAGCAGGTATATAACATTTTAAAGTTTTCGTCTCGTCATTAAAAGAAAAATCTACAGAGTTATTTTCATTTGATTCCATATAATTTTTAGAATCTGAAAAAGACGTTGTTTGTTGAATTTGAATCTTTTTTTGAAAGTTTTCTTCCGAATCTATCAAATATTTTTTTGAATTTTTTTCACATGTAAAGTAATGAGTACTGTTATGCACAGAGATAACATTATCACAATCCAAATCTGTAATTTTTCCATCTTTTACCACTTTATAAGTAGAGCTATTTTTAAGAAGAATACCTCCATCAAAAGGATAAGACATTTGATAAATACTATTAGAACTTAAACTTCCAACTAAAGTAAATGGATCATGATTAATAATATAACTTTTATTATTATAGAAAAGCACCGTAAATTGATTTGTTTCATCTATTTCAAAATCTTTATTCTTTTCTATAGGAATAGAAAATATCTCTTTTCCATTCGAATCAATAATATGATAATTGGTAGAATCATTTAATATTCCAATACTTGTCATAGATATTAAATATTCTGTTGTAAAATCTTTTAAATCGTATAAAACTTTTCCAGTTTCATGAATTAGAAATCTTCCATTTTGATTTCTTGCAATATACATTCTTCCACTATAAAAAGAAATATCGTCATAAAGCCCAAAATCAACCATCATTTTTCCGTTATTCGCGATGATACCATATTGATTATCTTTCTTAACAATTGCTGTATGACTTTTAAATTCTTTTGTCTCGTCATATAAAAAATCTGTTAATTGATTTCCATTTTCATCAAATAAAGCATATTTATTTTCATTTTTTAGAAAAAAAGAAATTGTATTTTCAAATTCTTCAAAAGTTTCACTTTTATTTTTCGTGAAAAAGAAGAAATAGATTAAAGTTGCTAAAACCACAATGATGATAAAAAAAAGAAGAAGGACAATCCATTTTTTTGAAAAAATATTTTTCTTTGAACTTGGTTCGATCGGATTCATTTGAAACTCATCTTGTATCATTTGAACAAATCTAGAACTTGGTCTAGCCCTCCAGATACAGTTTTAGGAATTAAAAAATTCGTATAAATAAAATAAATGGCAACTCCTAAAATCAAGAAACAAATAAAATTAAAATAAAGTTTTTCTTCTTTTTCAAGCATAAACTCTTGATTCATACATTCATAGAAAAGAATAAGAGAATAAATACTTCCTACTAAAATGCAAATCATATAAAGTGGAGCCCAAATCATTTTTAACAAAGGAGCCAAAACCATCAAAGAAATAGCAAGTGGAATCATCGAAGAAGATGTAATACTTAAAAGTTTTTGAAAACTTACATTTTTCTTTTTCACTAATCCAGCAAAATAATAAACCAAAGCAATGAGAAGAAGAATTCCTGCATAAATAACAAAATTCTTACCAATCACTTCTAAAAACTTCACATTTTTAATAAGTGAAAAATCCCATTTGTAAGTTAGACCTGCCTTCAAATCATAACTAGGCACACGAATGGTACTTAAAATCGTACTAATTAAGCTCATAACAACCATAAATACAGTGACAATAAGACATAAAAGAATAGAGTTTTTTGTATCATTTAAGTTGCTTTCTTTTTCTTCTATTGTTTTAAATGGTTTAATTAAAAAATCTAAAATGTATTTGACATAATTCATCGAACCTTTTGGTTTTGATTGATTTTCTATAGGTGCATTTTGGGCATAATTTACAGTAGGCTTTTGCACCAAAGCATTATTTTGTAAACTCGTTAAAGCAATATTTTCTAAACTTTCTTGTGATGTTTGATTGAGTGGGTTCCCACACTTCCCACAAAACTTAGCATTTTCTAAATTTTCTGAATGACATTTTGAACATAACATATTATTTTCCTCCTTTTTCATTTTTTATTTATATTATCTTCAACAATACCTATAATTTCAATTTCAAAATTCATTTTTATTTTAAAAATGATGTCCACACATGAAACATTGTGTTGCTGCTCCATCTACTTGATTTCCACATTGAGGACAATACTTTACATTGCCTTGAGCATTCTGCATTGAATTTACACTTTGTTGTTGTATAGGTTGTGACATAGTAACATTTTGATTGATGGATGGATTGTTATGATTTTGATTGTAGCTTACTTCTCCTTGTGCAGATGGATTCTTATACAAAAAAGCATGAGCTACTAAAGCTATAATACCTAACCACAAGGCATAAAAACCTAATCCATGTTTTATATATTCACTTGCAATATTCAAATGAATAGCTAAATATACTACAAAAAGAACGATTAATATTGTTGGTATAATAGATAACTTAGGATTTGCATTTTCAATTTTTTGACCTAAATTAGAATTAAATACTTGAGGTACATATTTTTTTAAAAAATCTTTAAATATAAACATTGTATTTAACACGATTAATGCAACTACTATTTTTCCTTCCCAATATCTCCATAATGAGATAGAATATGAATATCCCAACAACGGAAATTGAAAATATGGTGTGATGGTTCCAACAAATAAACACACAATTCCAATTATCGCTAATATTCTTTTATTTCTCAAAAATTCCATTTTTCTCACCTTCCTTATTTTGATTCATATAATAATTTTCCATTATATGCATAATATTGTTTATGATTGTCTTTAGTAATTAAAATATAATGTTCATAAAAGTTTGGTGAACCTTCTAAATTCAATACTTCTACTTTTTTACTTATATCATAAAGAATATATTTTGAATCCGTTGTTGATAATTTTGCAAAATACTTATTTTGTTTTTTAGTAATTTCAATATTAGAATATTTACAATCTAATACTTGTTTTCCATCTTTATCTAAAATTCCCTTTAAATTGTTTTTAGTAACTATATAATAATTATTAGATAAAGAGATATTATCAAAATCATCACTAACCTTTTTTCCTGTAGTATCAATTAAATAATACTTTTTTTCATCATCACTAACTTTTGCCAATCCATTTTGGTCAAAACTATTAGCTTTAGCATATGATTTACCAAAAGCTTTTTCGCCTTTTGAATTATAAAATTCATACGCATCAGAAGATGTATTACAAGAACTACTATAATTTGATTCTAAAACATAAAAACCTTTTTCAGCATAACCTGCCTCTTTTATATATCTACACGAAACATTTTTAGCAACTTTACCATCCATATAGAAATCAACACCATTTGATAAGCTACCTTTATTTTGAGCATAAGTGTTATTATCTACATATATCTTATTTGAAATCTCTACTCCAACATTTTGATTATTATCTAAAAGATATTTCTTATAATCTTTCCTACATACAATATTATTATTTTCATAATAAACGGAATCACATTGATCATTTAAATCATATAATTTACCATCCTTAATAAATTTATAATAGGTTTTATCTTGACTTTGATACCATGAAGCACAAGAATTTAAAATAATTATTTTTCCATCTTCTTCAACTTGATTAACACAATAATGTTTATCATCATTAAAAGATATAACTTCTTTTCCAGTTTTTTCATTTAATATAAAGTTTTTATTATTATAAAATACTGATATAAATTCATCGATTTCATTTGTTGTAGGATCATGATCTATATTTTCTACAACAGGAAAACTTGTCATTACTATACCTTGAGGATTTAGGACTTTATATGTTTTAGTAGATTTTTCTTTCAAAATGGAATAATATCCCCCAATAAAAGTAATTAAATTATTATCATTTAAATCATATAAAACTTTTCCAGTACCATCAATAAGTATAGAATGATAATCTTCCGCACGAATTTTATACATACTCGCGACAGTTGTGATATAAGAATACTTTCCAAAATCTACTGTCATCTTACCATTGGAATCAATTATTCCATAAGCATTATCTTTTTCTACTAAAGCCGTTCCATTTACAAAATCATCAACTGAGGTAAATATAAATTCTGTAAGTTGATTTCCTTCATCATTAAATAAAGCATATTTTTTATCTTCATTTTCAATAAAAAATGCAGTTGAATCAGTTATATCCATTTCTAGATTTTTATTTTTATCTTTTTTAAAATATAAAAAAGCAACAACACCAAGAACTATTATGAATATAGCTATTACAATGAACAGGAATATTAATTTTTTATTATATTTATTATTTGGAGTATTAACGTTATTATTCATAGGTTGTTGAACAAATTGTTGATTATTTATAGATTGTTGCATAGGTTGAATTTGAGGTTCCACAAAAGTAGGTGGAGTAACTTGCTCATTTATAGGAGCAGTATTCGTATTACCATTCATGGATTGTATTTCTTTCAAGTTAGCTCCGCATTTTATACAAAATGTTGATCCACTAATATTTTCTGCTCCACATTTTGAACATAACATATTACTTTCCTCCTTTATCTATGCTATCTTTAATAAAACTTGCAATAGAATTACTATTTGCAACAGTATCTATCACACTATTACCAATATTTTGTCCTGTAAATGAATCAAAAACTTTACTTGTGATAGTTCCTCCATTCACTCTTTTATTATTCGCGCCCATAATAGTGGAATTCGTAAGGCCTTTTTCTGATTTAATAAACTGATCTACTTTTCTTAAATTGGCCATATTTTTTTTCGTTTCCGTTTCATAAGTATGTCGTGCATTAGAATTACGATACCTTAAAAACATGATGATAAAATAAATAATTCCTGATAATAAAAATAAGAAACTATAATCAAAGTCTACAAATAACATAGCCATGATTCCTAAAATTTCAACTAAAAATGATACTCCAATCAATTTAGGCATATATATTGGAACACTACCCATTGTTTCTTTTGTTCTTGCATTCACGGCAACATAATGTAAAGTTTTTTTATCTCCTTTAACTTCTTGGTAACTATATAACCAAACAGGCAAATAGGCCGATTTCCATTGTTGTCCTTTTACACTTAACTGTTCATTAGACCATGCAACACCACGATCATATTCACTTAAAGTGTCATTCGCGGCAAATCTTGCAATATCCTTTGACTCTATATCTACAATGGACCTTAATTGATCCACATTTGTATCCCTTTTTTCTGAAGTATATCCTTTCAAATAATTTGCATTATATTTAACACAATTTTCAACATCAAAAGGCATGATCGCATTTATTACATTATTCGTTTTATCTGAAGCAATATTATTAAGTTTATCAAGACTTGATTCCACTGAAAGTCCATTGATGATTAAATCAAATTCTCTTTCAACATGATACAAATCGGCATCAAAATAAGCTCTTTGATTACTACCACTTCCTCTAAAATATTTTCTTGTTTGATGTTCTCCTTCACCAATAAAATTAGCATGAGCATTCACATCCACTAACATATATGGAAAATAAACTCCCATAATATTTTCGGTCGTAAATTCTTCTTTAAATTTTGGATGTGCAAAAAATTTTCTCTTTCCCACAAACTTTTCAATTTCTAATTTAGCCGTATCTTTATTAATGTTGAAAGGCAATACAACATCTGGAATACTACCATTAGGAATTTGCTCATTTACAGATAATGTGTTTCTACACCAGTGACATCTAGCTTGTGAAGCAGAGGATGTATCTATTACGACCTCTGCACCACAACTACTACATTTAAAAGTTAAAACATCATTAGTGTCTTGAGCAATATCTGTTGCACCTGATCCCATAACTTGCCCTTGTAATTGACTAATATCTTCTACCATTCCTGAAACTTTTTCAGGTTCAAACTCATGACGACAAAAATTACATCTTAGTTTTCCATTCAAAGTATTTATAGAAATATCGGTAGAACCACATTTTGGACATTTGTCTTGCCCATTTTTAGCGCCTATATCAGTCTTTACAATAATAGGTTCATTATGAACAGTATTATTTGCAGGAGGAGTTATATTTGAATTATAACCTTCTTGCATTTTAGATTCCTAAAAGTTGTGCCTTTATTTTATCGTAATCTTCTTGTGTAATAAGACCTGCATCCAATAATTTTTTCTTTTCAGTTAAAACAGTCATTGGATCTTGTTGGGCTACTTCTTGTGTTGGTTGAGCTTGTTGTGCTTGGTTAAATGCAGGTTGATAAGATGATGGAGTAGATGGTTGTTGCATAGCTCCCATCATATTTCCTGCGGCATTCATGCCCATTCCCATAAAGGCCATACCTGCTCCACCACCATTTTCACCAGCAGCTTGCATTCCTCTAGCCGCAGCTTGTTGCATAAATGAGTTTCCTCTTGCACCAGATAAAGCATCTGCCGCGGTTACATCTTTCATTAATTTCATAGTATCTTCATCATATTCAATAGATAAAATAGCAGTTTTAACAATTTCTAAACCTCTATCGCTTTTCCACTGATAAGCATCTTCCACCGCTTGTGCCATAGCTTGAGCAAAGCCAATTTGATCTCCCTGAATTTTAGAAATTCGATTTCCCCTACTAGGATCATTTGTATAGTTTGTAAAAGCGGCCGATAAAGTTCCTACCACTTCATTAAAAAGTTGACTTGATGCATCGTTATCCATATCTGCAAAATCAAAAACGGGTGCACCTGGTTGTAAATATTGAGCAGGCACAAAATTTTTAACAAATAATAATGGATCTACAATTTTTAAAGTGTAAGTACCTCTTGTAATTGCACCCACTTGTGTTCCAAAAAAAGCGTCATCCCAATAAACTCTTGATTGAGTTCCAAATTTATTATTTGGAATTTCTTTTAAATTGACATAAAAAGCAAGTTGCTGGGCTCCTGGTTGTCCTCCAAATTTTACTTTTTCCCACGTAGACTTTAAAGTTTGACCAAAAATTCCATCCCCTGCAAACATACTTTGCGAATTAGGGTCATCGGAACGAAATTCAAAACCTCCTGGCTCGGCAATAAATCCTGTAATCGCGCCATCCTGAATCGTAATAAGCGCAGTCCCCTCTGGAACTATAATCTTACTACCATTGGTAATAATATTATCATTTCCTTTATAATTTTCTCCACGATCATTATTTTGCGATTGCTTAACCGCTTGAAATAAACCTGCAGTGCCTGGAACATTTGCTCTTGGCTTATAAAAATCCTTCCATTGGTCGGCAAATGTACCACCTAAAGCACCTCCAAATGCTTTAATAAATCCCATATAACATACCTCTTTCCTTTTTTAAATAGTTTTCATTATTTATAAGAATCGTTTTACTTATTTTAACCTCCCCACTTCTTAAACAAACTTCTTTTAAATACTTCTCCCTATTCTTATTCATTATAACACACTTTTGGTATATTTCCCCAAGAAATTATACATTTTCCCAAAAAAAGTACAATTTTCCAAATTAATGGGACAATAAACAAGTGAGGTTTTATAAATGATAGTAAAAAATTTAAGATATTCTAGAGAAAGTTTAGATTTAAAACAAATTGACTTAACAAATTTACTGGGAGTCACTTCCTCCACCATTTCAGGTTGGGAAACTGGAAAAGACACCATTCCTTTAAAACAATTAATTAAATATGCGAATCATTTTGGATTTAGCCTAGATTATTTATTCGGATTAAAAGAAGAGAATGAAAAATATATGCCTTTAGAAATCGATTTAAAATTAATTGGAAAAAATTTAAAACATTTAAGAAAAATTAATCATTTCACTCAAGCAGAAATTGCCAAAATAATAAATACGACTTCTTCTGGATATGCCCATTACGAAAATGCAAGAAATTTAATACCGACAAGCTTTCTATATAATCTGTCTTTTATTTATAAAAACTTTTCCATTGATGAAACTTTAGGAAGAAAGAAAAACTCGTAAAATTTGTGACTTTTAAGTTAAAATGTCCGCTTTTTTAAATCAGTTTACAAGTTAAAATGTCCGGTCCGATATGAAAATC
>CANQRJ010000035.1 GCA_947626215.1 uncultured Bacilli bacterium | reverse complement strand
CCACCAAAAATTCTTGAATTTCATTTTTTCGCATTCATTTTTTGGAATTTTTACTTCCCACCAGAAATTCTAGAGCCCCAATTCTTAATATCTATGTTTTCTAGAGTTACGAATATTTTTTTTCTTTTCTTCTCTTCTTTTTACTCCAGGTTTTTCATAATGTTTTCTTTTTTTTAGTTCTGAAGGGACTCCACTTCGAGCGACTGCGACTTTAAATCTGCGAATTGCTTTGTCGATATCTCCATCTTTTACTACCACTTTGTTGGAATTCACATTTTTCCCTCCCTTCGCCTTTTCTAACCACAATTATAGCACTTGTTTCCCATTCTGACAAGTAAAAAATGCGTATTTTAAACACTCATGAGCTCTGTTTCTTTCTCTTTTTCTTTTTCATCTACAATTTTATTGTATTTTTGAATCGATTCTTGAATGGCATCTAATTCTCTTTTCTCTTCATCTTCTGGAAGTTCTAATTTTTTAATCTCGTTATTCGCATCTTGTCTTATATTTCTTAAAGCGACTTTTGCTTCTTCACACATAGATTTCGCAAGTTTCACATATTCTTTTCTTCTGTCTTCCGTGAGCTCTGGAATCGTTAAAATGACCATTTCTCCATTATTTGTTGGAGTAATTCCTAAATTAGCCTCGTTAATTGCTCGTTCTATTTCTTTAATAGTTCCTCGATCAAAAGGTTTAACCATTAATTGTCTTGCCTCTGGAACGGTGATATTGGCAAGAGACTGAATTGGAGTAGGAACTCCATAATATTCCACCATAATTCCATTTAACATCGCAGGATTTGCTCTTCCTGCTCGAATATTTAAAAGTCTACTTTCTAAACTTTCAATTGCTTTTTGCATACTTTGTTCTACATTCATTTTTTTCTTCCTCTTTCTATATATTAGCAAGATTGTTTTTAATTACAAAATCTTCTAATTCATTTTTTTGTTTTCTTCCGACTAATTCGTCTTCTAACTGTCCTTCTTTATAATACATAAGATATGGCGTATATTGTAAGTGAGTCGTTAAAACAGGACTAATATTTTTCCATAAATTATATTCAAGGGTGTTTTCATCCATACTTTCTCGGTCAATATAATAAATATGCATTTTATATTCTTCTTTGACACTTTTTATCGTTGGTAAATATAAGTCACAAGTTTCACAAGCATTTCTAGAAGATAATAGTAAGAAAGATTCTTGACTTTCTAGCTTTTTTAAAACTTCTTCTATTGTAAGTTCTTCTAAAAAATCAATGTGATATTTTGTTTTCTCATTTTCACCAAATACCGTATTATTTTGATTCGGTTCTTCTTTTATAAAATGAAGAGCAATTTTATCTCCAAATAATAAAAGTAAAAGGACTATCGAAAATAAAATACAATAGGCAATTTCTTTTTGCCGTTCCGTTAAATTAAAAATATCTTTCGTTTTTGTTTTCATATTGAACCCTTTAAATATTCTTGAAACATGGTTCCAAGAGAAATCGATTTTTGATTTCGACGAGATGTACTCCAATAATTAGAAAGGGTGTCACTTCCTTTCGTAATTGAGGTTTCATCATCATAAAATAAAATCGTACCATTTTTTACAAATACCACAGAAGGCACATAAATATCGACGTCACCATTATCTAAAACAGGCAAATAACTTGATAGTAAATCGACAATATGTTCGTAATAAAAGTTATTTGCTTTTCGGTCCGACAGGATATTGTAATAATAGATTTCACTAACTCGATATTTCTTTGCCGTATCATTTAAAATATCGGCATAGATAGGACTCCATGTACTATCTGGATACCCAAAAAAAACAATTCCGGTTCCTGAATTTAATAATTCAAGGATTTCTTTTGCCGTTTTATATTTATAGACATTATCTTTAGTAATTCCATATTCTTTAGTAAAACTCTCGGCATCGGTTATCTTATTATTTACTTGATAGTTTTTCGTTCCTAAATAAATAAAAGCAACAATAAGAAAAACAAAACTCGCAACATAAAAAATCTTTTGAAAAAGGGGCATCGGTTTTTTCTTTACTTTCATAAATATTCCTTCCTTACCATTTATTATAACAACTTTTTAAAAAGAAAAAAAGACACTTTGTCAAAAAAGTGTCTATCTATAGTAAATTAATTTCCTTTTACTTGTTTCATAACTTCTTCTCTGAAGTCATCACTACGTTTTTCCATTCCTTCTCCTACTTCATAACGGATGGCTTTTACAATTTCTCCTCCATTATTTTTTACATAAGTAGAAACGGAAATATTTCCATCTTTAATGAAAGCTTGTTCAGATAAACAAATTTCTTTAAAGAATTTTTGAATTCTTCCTGCTACCATTTTCTCGGCAATATCTTCAGGTTTTCCCTCATTCATAGCAAGCTCTTTTTGAATATTTTTTTCTTTTTCGACAACGCTTTCTGGAACATCTTCAGGAAATACATATTCAGGACGCATGGCAGCTTGTTGCATTGCCACATCTTTTGCAATACTTTCATTCGCCCCTTTTAATACTACTAAACTTGCAATTTTTCCACCCATATGTAAGTAAGAACCGAAACACTCACCATCTTCAATTTGAACGATTTCAAAACGACGTAAAGAAAGTTTTTCTCCAATTTTTGCGGTCATTGAAACAATTAAATCTTTAATCGTTCCATCTTCACAAGATAAGGAATTCGCATCTTCGATGGTTTTGGCATCACTTTTTAATAAAGTTTTACCAATGGTATCAATCATAGCTTTAAATTCATCATTTTTACTTACAAAATCGGTTTCAGAATTTACTTCTAAGATTACGGCTTTATTTCCATCCATATAAATATTTGCAAGTCCTTCCGCGGCAATACGAGATTCTTTTTTGGTTGCTTTGGCAATTCCTTTTTCTCTTAAATAATCTTCTGCTTTTGCCATGTCTCCATTCGTTTCAGATAGAGCTTTCTTGCAGTCCATCATCCCGGCTCCCGTTTTTTCTCTTAAGTTTTTTACCATTTCTGCACTAATCATAATCACAATATCCTTTCTTTTTATTTTAAATTTTGAATTAATTCTTCTTTTTTCATTGTAGAATAACCTTTAATTCCTTTTTCTTTTGCCATTGCTTTTAATTCGGCTAAAGTTTTTCCACTGTAGTCTTCTTCTGTAGATTCTTCTTTAGAATCCGTAACAGGTTCTTCGTTATTTTGAGACTCAGAAACCTCTTCTTTTATTTCTACGGGTTCTTCTTTTTTCTCTTCTTTATGATTTTTTTCTTCTTCTGTGACATAATCAACTAATTCTAAATGATTTGCTTCACAGATGGCATTATTTAAAGCCCCGATAACTACTTTAATTGCACGTACGGCATCATCATTTCCAGGAATTACATAATCTACATCATCTGGATCACAATTGGTATCAATAAGTCCAAATACAGGAATATTTAATTTTCTTGCCTCACGAATAGCATTAACTTCTTTTTTAGAATCAATAATGATAAGTCCTTGAGGTAATTTTACCATATCACGAATGCCGGCAAGTAAACGATTTAATTTATCATATTCTTTTTTAAGTCCAATTACTTCTTTTTTAGGTAAGACATCAAAAACACCATTTTTTTCCATATTTTCAATTTCTTCTAAACGATTGACACGTTTACGAATCGTACGGAAATTCGTTAAGGTTCCTCCAAGCCAACGTTCTGTCACATAATATGAGTGACTTCTTTCTGCTTCTTCTTTAACCACTTCACCTGCTTGTTTTTTAGTCCCTACAAATAAAAAGGTTCCTCCATTCTCGGCAATGGATTTCATCTCTTGATAAGCTTTTTCCATTCCCTCGACAGTTTTTTCCAAGTCGACAATATAAATATCATCTCTTGTTCCATAAATATAAGGTTTCATTTTTGGATTCCATCTTTTTGTTTGATGTCCAAAATGAACTCCAGCTTCTAATAAAATACTTTTAGAAACTACGGCCATAAAAACATCCTCCTTCGTTATGCTTCTGTTTAAATCTACTCACTCTTTTCACTCTACGCCGAGAGCACTCGAAAAGAATAATCCTTAAACATGTATATTTGCTTTTACAAAGCCAACGTTATTGTAACAAATTTTAGAATAAGATACAAGAAAATTTGCATACTTTTTGATTTAAAATCATGAAAAAAAGAAGATTTTTCTTTTTTTTAGTTTTCGTTTCTTTTTCTAATCTTCTTTTAACCAACTTAATAATTCTTCTTTACTCATGAGTCCAACTTGTTTTTTTATTTCCACTCCGTTTTTAAAAAGAATGAGTGTAGGAATTGACATTACTCCATAGGAAACGGATAGAGATGGATGATGATCGGTATTTACTTTTAAAATTTCATAATCTTTTTCGATTTCTTCTAATACTTTTCCCATCATTTTACAAGGTCCACACCAATCGGCATAAAAATCGACAAGAACAAGACCATTTTTAATTTCTTCTTTAAAATCTTCTTTTTCTAAATATTTAATCATAATCATTCTCCTTTATTTTCGATATTCTTCTAATATAGATTCGGCATCCGGTATTACTAATTTTCCATTATCTAATAATTCTTCTACCGCATCAACTTCAACAATTCCATACTTAAGTAATATATTCAAACTCTTTCGATTATATTCATTTTTATCATTCATGTTTTGATCTTTAATACTTATAATTTCTTGCACTGCATGATAATATTCTTTTGTATAATTCGATAAAACTGGACTTGCATCTAATATTGAATCGGCTAAAGTGGATTCTTTTAAATAGGAGTTCATCACCGGAAATTGACTTAATAAAAATAAACCGATGAAAACAAAGATAAAAGATTCAAATAAGCCAAATAAAGCTCCGAGTAATTTAGATGGAATGCCAAGTATAATCGTAAATTTTAAAATTTTTTCAATTCCACCTGTAATCTTTACAAGAACTTGCAATAAAATCATTAACACAATATAGACAAGTAAGAATGCGATAGCTTCATAAATAATAATGTTTAATACAGATAACCCTTCAAAATCTCCTGAAAATTCAAAAAAAGGAAAAATGGAATACAAAAGCTTAGAGACTGGATTTTTTAAAGAATAAGACAACATAATAACAAATACGGCCCCGACAAACATGGTCGCGCTTTTAATGACTCCTCTTTTAAATCCAACAACGGCCCCCATCATTAAAAATAAGAAAATAATTGCATTAATCATATCAAAAAACCTCTTTCTATTTCCATTATATTACAAAAAATAGTGAATTGCAAAAAAAAGTATGTTACAATAAGTACGGTGATGTTTATGACAATTGTTTTTAAAGCAAGTAAAAAATTGCAAGAGAAAATGATTCAATATTATGAGGATAAAAGAAGGGAAAAAACTCCTCCTTATGCCATATTTCAAGCAACGGATGCCGATTCTATTATTACTCTTTATGAATCTGGAAAGGTGATGTTTCAAGGAATCACGGCCGACATTGACGCGAATATGTGGGTCGAACAAGAAAGGATTCTTACAGGAACAAGAATTAATATTAATGAAACAAGTGAACGAAATCAAAAAAATACCGATTTACGTAATAAAATGTATAACCTGACAACCATTGGTTCTGATGAAGTCGGTACAGGAGACTTTTTTGGACCTATCGTCGTCACGGCCGCTTACGTCCCAAAAGAACAAATTCCTCGTATTGAAGAATTAGGAGTCAAAGATTCTAAAAAACTTACCGATGAGAAAATTATGGAAATGGCTCCATATCTTATTAAAGAAGTTTCTCATACGACTTATATTTTAAATAATATGGATTACAATAAATTTCAAGCTCTAGGTTATAATATGAATAAGATTAAAGCTATTTTACATAACAGTGTCTTAAATGAAATGAAAAAACAACATGATACTTATGATAAAATTGTCGTCGATCAATTTGTTTATCCTCAAAAATATTTTGAACATATTAAAGATGCAAGTGAAAAAGTAAAAGATATTACTTTTTTGACAAAAGCAGAAAGTGTCTGTGCTTCAGTAGCCGTTGCAAGTTGTATTAGCCGGTATATTTTCTTAAAGAAAATGGAAGAATTAGGGGAAAGCTTAAATGTAAATATTTTAAAAGGAGCCGGTGAAGACGTCGATCGCTTAGCCGCCGAAGTTGTAAAAAAATATGGAACTAAAAAACTTCAAGAAGTCGCTAAGTTAAACTTTAAAAATACAGACAAATTAAAAGAGTATCTATAAAGTGGAATCCCCCCACTTTTTTTAATACTCAAAAACTTGAATTAAAAAAGTTTTAAAAGCTAAATTTTTCTCATATTCGCCACTTTTAATTTTGGTATCTAATTTTGAAAGTTGCACTAAGTAGTCTTTTAAATCTTCAATATGATAGAGACTTTCTTCCCTTTTTAATTTATCTACTTGCCAACTTTGTAATTTTAATTCTCGAGCCATCTCTTGACTTGAATATTTTTTCCTTGCTAAAATTTTATACAAAATCATAAGCCGATATTCTCTTACTAAAACATTTTCTAATTGTAAAACATCGAATTTAATGCTTTCAAAATCATTTAACATTTGAAATGCCGTATAGCTATCTTTCATTACCACGGCATCTACAAACTTAAATACATTATCATTTACATTGGATGCGACAATTTTTTTCATTTGCTCTAATTTTAAGGTTTCATCTTTTTTAAAAATTAAATCAAATTTTTCGATTTCGTTTACTAAAATATCATAATTTCCTAAACAAGCATCGATTAAATATTTGATCACGGAGTCCGTTACTCGATAATCTTTTAATAATTTTTTCACTTCTGTCGTTAATTCATAATTTTTAGGAGCTTTTAATGAGATATATTCATAATCTTCTGTCATTTTTTTCGTGATTTTTTTTCGCATATCTACTTCTTCATAAGTTGTGAATATTATGCTTGTATTGGGGTATGGTTTTTCTAAATAAGAAAGCAAAAGGTCACTCTCTTTTTCATTTAATTTTTCTTTACCAAAAAACGTGGCATTTTTAAGAATTAAAAACTTTTCTTCTTCAAAAAGAGAGACGTAAGATGCTTCTTCTAAAAGATCACTCATGCTACAATCTTTATAATGATAGGTAATTATATTGGTACTTTTTCCTACGATTTCTTTTATTTTTCGGTCTAATAACACTTTGGAATCGGTCTCTATTAAAATAAGTCTCACTTTTCATCACTTCCTATAAATTCATTTTAACAAAAACAAGTTCTTTTTAAAAGTTTTTTCTTTTTTTAAATAGGATAGGTCCTAATTTTTAAATGATGATTTTGAATTTGAAAGACAATACTTCCATCTAAGTCTGTTCGGTAGATTTTAGAATTTTTTAAATTTTCTAATACTTTGTCACTGGGGTGTCCGTAGCTATTATTTTTTCCAACAGAAATCACGGCATATTTAGGATTTACCACTTGAATAAATTTTTTACTACTACTCGTTTCACTTCCATGATGTCCGACTTTTAAAACATCGATATTTTTAAGAGTATATTTTTCTAATAAATTTTCTTCGACTTTTGTCGATGCGTCTCCCATAAAAAGAAAAGCATATGAGTCTATTTTGGTATAAATCACACTGCTCGTGTCATTCTCGTTTTGATTAATCAAAGGATTTATAAAGTAAAGTTTATTTTGATCAAAGTCAAGGGAACTTTCACAAAAGGTCACAGGAATCTTTTTTTGATGAAGTAAATTTAAAATTTCTTCTTCTAAAGAGTTGGTGTTTCCACAGTTCATCATCACTTTTTTTATTTTAAAATTTTGAATCAATTCTATCGCGTTTTTCGCGTGATCGGCATCTCCATGCGTTAGAATCAAAGTATCAATTTGATCCATTCCTAAAGATTGAAAGTACGTTTTCATATTTTTAGCGACTTGATACTCTTCGTCATTTACATTGCCACCCGTATCGATTAAAACTGTCTTTCTTTGGTGTGGAAAAATAAGAAGTGCACTGTCACCCTGCCCTACGTCTAAAAAGGTTACGTAAGAAGAAGAATCAATTTTTGGTGTTATTTTCATCATTAAAAGAATAAGGAGTAAGAAAAAGAAATATTTTTTTTGACGTCTTCGGAAAAGAAAATATAAAACAATGTAATAAATAATCCAAAATAATAGAGAAACTTTTGGAATACCAACAAGTCCAATGGTAATATATTGAAAGCATTTATTGATTCCTTCAAAAATTTGGAATAAGAAAAGAAGGAAGTTTGAACATAGAGGGAAAATAAGAGTTAAAAAGCATAAGGGGTATAAAATACTAATAAAAGGAATCAATAAAAAGTTAAAAAGGATCGAACAAAAATTAATTTCATAAAAATGAATCGCTGTGATAGGTAAACTGACTAAGAAGAGAAAAGAACAAATTTTGAGTTTAGAAATCCACCCTTTTTCTTTTTCTTTCAAAAATAGGTAACAGAAAGAAAGAAGAAAAGAATATTGAAACCCTATTTGAAAAAGAAAGAAGGGATTAAATATTAAGAATCCACAGAACATGATTGCAAAAAGTTTTGGTTCAGACCACAAATTGTGAAAAGAATGATTGAATAATTTCGCATGGTACCAAACAAATACTCTTAAAACGGAAGGAGTAAATGAAACTAAAAAGGAGTAACCTAGTAAAAAGAAAGATAACAAAATTTTTCCAAAACGATTTTTCTTTAAAAAAATTTCACAAATACTAATAAAGAAAGCAAAATGCATACCTGAAATAGCAAATAAGTGACTCACTCCATTTTTTTGATACATAGAAGTATCTAAATCACTTTTTCTTCCAAGAAGTAAAGAAGAGAGATAAGGATTCGAAAAAGAATCTACATATTTTATTATCAGATTTTTTATTTTGTAAATGAAAGACTCCGTTTTTGTTATTTCAAGAGAATCGGCATAAAACAAATAATGGATGTTTTCATAATACAAATATTTTTGATAATTAAACGTATTTGGAATAGAATTTCCTTTGGGTTTTGCAATAGAGCCTTTTAAATTTAAAATGACTCCACATCCGAGTGTTTTTTCTAGTTCATTTTTTTCATTCTCACTCGCTCGATAATAAACAAGGATTTTTTCTTTTCCAAGTAACGTTATTTTAAGATTTTCTTGGTCCCATTCATAATCAAGGATGCGTCCCGAAATCCAAGAAGTACTTTCATCATATAAACTGTTATGAGGAATCCATAAAAAGATTAAAACATAAATTCCTGTCAATAAGAAAAGAAAAAGAAAAAAGAAATTAGACTGTAATATACTTCTCAATTTTTGCATAAATAGATTCTCCGATACCTTTGATGTTTTTTAATTCTTCTTTTTTTAGAATATCACCACAGGTCTCGCGATACTTAATAATTAATTTTGCTTTGGACTCCCCTATTCCTGGCAAAGTTTCAAGTTCTTCTAAAGTTGCCGTATTAAGATTTACCAACCCTTTTGAAGTTGTATTTTCTGTTTTTGTAGTTTCACTAATTGGGGACTTTTCTACGTTATACTCATTCATTTCTTCTTCTGTAAAGACCGTAATTACCATTTCATCCGTCACGGCTTTTCCAAGATTTAAGTTATCGGTATTGGCACCACTTTTAAGGCCGCCTGCCATGTTTATTGCATCTTGCACGATTGCACCTTTTTGAATTCGATAAACTCCAGGATTCGAAACGGCTCCCTTTACATCGACAACATACATTTCTTTTTCGTCTTCCGTTTCTAGTAACGTATCTAGTTTAGGGCAAGAAAACGATTCTTCTGCAGTAACTTCAGTAAGGTATAATCCACCAAAAAGAAAAACTAACAATCCTAAGAAAATAAATCCACATATGATCTTGTTTTCTTTTAAGATTTCTAATATTTTGTCCATGAAATTCTCCTTTCTAAAAAGGACACTTCTTATATGTCCTTCTACTTGTATATACAAAAAAAATTGGCGATTTCCTTTTTTTCATCGCAAAGAAAATAAAAAAAATGAAAATTTATACATTTCATTTACAAAATATTGCTTTTATTTACACGTCTTTACATTTCAAGTAAGACGCGCCATTTCTCTTCTTTCTCTTCCTACTTTGTTTTCATAAGAAATACGAAGAATAACAAAACACATTAAAATAATATTAAAGTTAAACGACCCCCCATAGCTTAAAAATGGAATAGGAACTCCAGTTAAAGGAATCAAAGCAAGTGTTCCCATAAAATTAATAAGTAAATGTAAAAGAAAATATACAAAAGCCCCATAGCAGATTAAAGTATTTCGTAAATTTTCTCCTTGTTTGGCAATTTTTAAAATTCGATATAAAATATAAAGATAACCTAAAATCACTAAAACACCTGTAATTAAACCTAGTTCTTCTACTAAAATAGGAAAAATAAAATCGGTATGTGCTTCGGGTAAATATAAATATTTCTGAGAAGAATTCCCTAACCCAACCCCAAAAAGTCCTCCATTATGATAAGCTATAAACCCATTACATACTTGGTAGCCCGTGTCTTCCATATAACGCTTACATGGAGCCTGAAATTTAAGTCTTGATAATTGCGCACTATTAAAAATATCAGAACCACTGTAGAGTAGCACTCCCACGGCTAAAATTGCTCCAAAACCAATATATTTAATTAAATTAATTTTGTTTTTTTCTTCAAAAGGTATGATTAAAAATGTAAAAAAGACAATTCCTGCAATAATCACGGCTCCTCCAAAATCGGGTTGCATCGCGACAAAAAAGAAAATAATCACGGCAAAAACAATTGGAATCAAATGATAGACAAAATTTTTTTTATTTCGAATACTTTTTTCATAAAAGACACCCATATAAATAATTAAAGCCGTTTTGGCAAATTCACTAGGTTGTAAGTTAAAAAAGCCTAAATCAAGCCAACTTTGAGCTCCACCGGCGACAATTCCTAAACTAAATACTAAAAAAAGTAAAATAATCACTCCAATTAAATAAATAGGCGCGATAAACTTATATTTACTCGTAGGAATTTTTAAAAGAATCACTCCACATATAATGCTTGCAAGAACAAATAAAAACTGACGAATAAAAAAGTAATAAGTTGATACATTATAACGCAAAACAGCTGAGACAGAAGATGCACTTAAAATCATAACAAGTCCTAAAATGATATATAAAATCATAAAAAAGAATAAAGGTTTATCCATCTTTTGAAAAATGGTTCTTAATTTTACTTTCAAGATATATCACCTTCTATTCTAATCATACCATAATTACAAGGAATTACTAGATTTTTTTGATTTCTTTACTCTTTTTAATGTCAAAAAAAGGAATTACTAATAAACTATAGTAGAAAGATTAGGAGGTATAAGTTTATGTATTATTACGGAAATAATGGCTACTACGGCGGAGGTTATGGTTATCAACCTTGCTGTGGTGGTAATACGGGATACGCTGGATATACTTCTGGTTATGGTGCTGGCGCTGCAATATGGATTGTATTATTTATTTTATTAGTCATCATCATTGGAGCTGGATGGAATTTTGGCGGAAATTACAACAACAACTAGAGAGATTAAGAATAGATGATGAGTCTATTCTTTTTTATTTGAAACTGTTTTTTGAACAGGATAAACGCATGAGTTTTTGAAATTCATGCGTTTTTCATGTATAATGGGGAAAAGGATAAAGGGAATATGAGTA
>CANQRJ010000034.1 GCA_947626215.1 uncultured Bacilli bacterium | reverse complement strand
TAACCAAGTTTTTGAATTGTTTTTTGTTTTACTTTACCATTGTCATCTCTATAACCTTGAACAAAAGAAAGATAAATTTTTCCTTTATGACTAGGACAAGCCTTTAAATACATAGAAATCAACTACCTTACATTTTAATTATATCATAATGTGTAACAATGTACAACAAAAAAATAACAAAAACTTGACATAAAAAAAGCCTTATTACAAAAGGGCTAATTGAATATATAATGAATCATCAACTGTCAAACTCCGGAAAAGAATTTTCGATTCTTTTAGAAGTATTAAAAAATTAAATCTTTACATTCCTCATTTTTTTCTTTATACTAAAACTGTTGGAGGTAGTAAAATGGTACATAAAAGTATATTTCAAGTTATCGAAAGTATAAATAAGTGGGTAGAAAATCAAAATACAGAAGTCTTACAAACATTTTTTATGCAAGAGCTAGGGTCTTTAATCTATGAAAAAAATCAATTGATAGACTATAGAAATCCCGAAGTTTCTTATAAAATAGAGTTTATAAAAAATCCAAAATCTGTGAAAATTACACCTATAAACGAAGTAGAAGAAAATTATTTTAAACTTTTAATCACAACTCAATATGGAGGAGTTTGGTTATACTCAAGTTCATTTTTTAAAGGAGTACTAAGAATAGATGACATCATTTTAGAAGAAAAAGACACTTTAGAAGTAGGAAGAATAAATACGAGATTTTATGATTCTATTGCCACACCTTATATAGTGGAAGAAAATAAAAAACGTTCTCGTCCATTCATCACATATACAACAAACCTTTTACCTGATTTAGAATTTGATTCAAATCCTAAGAAAAATCAATTTATTTGGAAATATAAAGGAATTGGAGAACAAGAAATAAAAGGAAAAAATCTCTGGTATGAAAATCACTTTTTAAAAATAAATAAGTATGAGTCTATTCTTGAATCTATGGAAAAAGAAAGTTTTACAAGAAAAAGAAAAGTAGAGGAGTAGAAAAACGACTGAAAAACACTTGAATTTCTTTTTTTCATTTGTTATACTATATGTGCTTTTCAAATGAAAAGTGATGTATTATCCGCTGAATAAAAATTTAAGATAATATGTAATATATATAGAAAGGATGAGACGAATGGCTAATTTAGTAGACAAAATTAATGAAAAACATATTCGTAAAGACATTCCAGAATTTCGTGTAGGAGACACAGTTCGTGTAGACGTATGGGTAAAAGAAGGGAAAAAAGAACGTATTCAAGCCTTTGAAGGATTAGTAATTGCAAAAAAAGGTGGAAGTGTATCTGAAACTTTTACAGTACGTAAAAAATCTGGTGGAGTGGGAGTAGTACGTATTTTCCCAGTAAATGCACCTACCATTGACAAAATTACAGTTGTGAAAAAAGGCATGGTACGTCGTGCTAAACTAAACTTCATCAAAGGAATGCGTAAAGAATATAAAGTAAAAGAAAGAGCTTAAAAAGTGATTTATAAAGTCACTTTTTTTTCTTATCTTTTTATGTTAAACTATGTGTGGTGAGGAAAAATGGAATATATCAAAGATGCAATTCCCTATATTATTATTTTAGTTGTAGTTCTTTTAATTAGAACTTTTATTATCACACCAGTCAAAGTCAATGGTGAAAGTATGTATGACACATTAGATGGAAATGAAATTATGATTTTAAACAAATTAGAAAGTATAAAACGTTATGATATCATCGTGGCCGATTTAGTAGTAAATGGCAAGAGAGAAGATTCTTTAATTAAAAGAATTTATGGTTTACCTGGAGAAACGATTCAATGTGAGCATGGCATGCTTTATATAAATGGCAAAAAAATAGAAGATCACTATGGCTATGGAACGACAAATGATTTTGAACCAGTAAAATTAAAAAGTGATGAATATTTTATCTTGGGAGATAACAGAAGTATTTCTTTAGATAGTCGAATTTTTGGGCCTGTAAATAAAAAAAGTATTAAAGGAGTAACCAGTTTTGTTATATGGCCAATAAACAAATTTGGAAACATAGAATAAGAAAGGAAATTTTTGATGACACATAAAATGAAATTAGATGACGTCCCTTTTCAAAATATCAAAAAAGGAACGAAGAAAATAGAATTACGTTTAAATGATGAAAAAAGACAAAAAGTAAAAGAAAAAGATTTAATAGAATTTACAAACAGAGAAAAGAATGAAAAAATAACAGTAAAAGTAGAAGGAATATATAAATATCCAAATTTTGAAGAATTATATAAACATTTTGATAAAAAAGATTTAGGATATGATGAAAGAGAAAAAGCTTCTCCAAAAGATATGGAAAAATATTATAAAAAAGAAGAACAAGACCAATATGGAGTAGTAGCTATAAAAATACAAAAAATTTAAAAAAAGTGAGTGATCCATATGGATTTATTTGATATAAATGAAAATACCTATGAACCTTTAGCAGAAAGAATGCGTCCTTTAACTTTAGAAAATTTTTTTGGTGCTTTTTGATAGATACTAGTTGCTTCGATAACAACGGTTAAGTTCTCTATTGAATTTGGATATAAAAGAATCTATTTTCATTAATTTACATTTTGTGCTATAATAATCTACAAATATTTCAAAGGAGTGTGTTTAAGTGAATACAAAACATATATTCAAAACTAAAAAAAATAAGTTTGAAAGTATTTCAAAAATTGAACCAAAAGGTAAAGAAAATGTATCAGTGATTTCGGCTCATCAAGAAATAAAAGATGTACCAAAAGTTATATTTAAAAACGAGCAGTTACAATTTCTCGTTGGACAATGGCTTGGAATATCATCATCACAAGAAAAAGTGAATATAACTGAAATAGTAAAAAAATTTGGATTTTTATTAAAATTAGTTGGAATTGATAGTAATGAAATTTGTGTTTTAGATCAATTAGATGAACATAATTTTTCGTTTTATTGTCGTTTTATCCATCACAATAATACTGCAAAAATATCATTAGAATGGGGAAATTTCTTAGATTTTGGTCCAGAGTTTACCATTGATTATTTAAACGAAAGCAAAACATATGAATATTTTGCACAATATGAAGAAAAACCAATTATATTTTATTTACAACATTATACGATTAAAAATTCTGAAAATAAAAATTCTTGCTATAGATATTTATCACCATATTCAGTTTATTTTGAATTAACAAATGGTGAATATATTTTTTGTATAGACATTAAAAGACAGAAAAATGATAAAAGTGACAAGCTTAGCGATAATGATACATTTAAATTAGATCATGAAAATGAATTGCAACGATATTTATTAGGATTAACTTTTCCTTTAGACATTAATAAAGTATATAAAAAAATATGTGAAATATCTACAAGTAAAGTTGAAGAATATCCAAGTTTTGAAATAAAAGTACAAAAAAAGCCGGATTTAAATAATGATATAGAAGATGATATGAAAACCACTGATAAGCTATCTTTAAGTTACGGACAATTAAAAGAATTAGTTGTTACAAAAGGTAACAAAAAAATTGCAATTGATAGGGATGGAAATTGGTCTTATAATTCGCCAAAACTTTTTATAAGTCAAGATAACAAAGGAAGTATTAACTATACATTAAATTCGATTAATAATGAAAAATTATTAAGTGAATTTAATCCATATAAGCATTATTGCGAAGTGATTCAAGAAGTAGAGCAAGTGAGCAAATTAGCAAAAACGATGTCTTATAAAAAATGATTTATAATGAAAGAAAAGAAGTTTTTTGAATGAACATTCAAAGACTTTTTTTATGTTGGAAAAATGAACAAAATGAAATGAGTTTATTTTAAATATTTTCGTTTATTCATGATATTCTTGAATAGGTGTAATAATAAAAATGGTAAAAAAATAGAGTTGATCCGTTGTTTCTTTTGGATATTACTTTTAAAATTTTGTTTAAAAAATAAAAAGAGTGTTCTTTTTTCTTTTTTTCTTTTATAGTATAATTATGGATAGGTGATGTTTATGGATTTATTTGATATAAATGAAAATACCTATGAACCTTTAGCAGAAAGAATGCGTCCTTTAACTTTAGAGCATTTTTTTGGCCAAGAAGAGATTGTAGGAGTGGGTTCTCCTTTAAGGAAAATGATAGAATCTGATAGTATTTCCTCTATGATTTTTTGGGGCCCTCCTGGTGTTGGAAAAACGACTCTTGCTAAGATTATTGCAAATCAAACAAATTCGGCTTTTCATGAGTTAAGCGCGGTGACAAGTGGTGTAAAAGAAATTAAAGAACTCATTGATGTAGCGAAATTTAATAAAAGTAATGGAAAGAAAACCATTGTATTTGTAGATGAAATTCATCGTTTTAATAAAGCCCAACAAGATGCTTTTTTACCTTTTGTCGAAAATGGACTCATTATTTTAATCGGCGCGACAACGGAAAATCCTTCTTTTGAAGTGAATTCGGCTTTACTATCAAGAAGTAAGGTTTATGTTTTAAAAAGCCTAGAGGAAAAAGAAATTATAAAAATTTTAAAAAGAGCTTTAGAACTTCCAGAGTATCAAGATGTAATCATGGATGAAGATTGTTTATCAATTATTGCAAAATTTTGTAATGGAGATGCAAGAGGTGCATTAAACACTTTAGAAAATGTCATTGAAATTACTCCTGTGAAAAAAAATAGAAAAACAATTACGAAAGATCAATTAGAAAAATCTTTACAAAGTAAAGTATTTTTATATGACAAAAATGGGGAAGAACATTATAATTTAATTTCTGCTTTACATAAATCCATGCGTAATAGTGATCCAGATGCCGCGGTTTATTACTTAGCAAGAATGCTTGAGGCAGGAGAAGACCCACTTTACGTAGCAAGAAGACTCATTCGCTTTGCATCTGAAGACATTGGCCTTGCCAATAAAGAAGCTTTAGTACAAGCAGTAAGTGCTTATGAGGCGTCTCACGCGATTGGAATGCCAGAGTGCACAGTAAACCTTACTCAAGCTGTTGTTTATTTAAGTGTTTCACCGAAATCGAATGCTCTAGATGTCGCATATATGAAAGCTAAAAAGGATGCGATAGACACGATGAAAGAACAAGTTCCATATCACTTAAGAAATGCTGTTACCAAATTAGATCAAGAAATAGGATTTGGAAAAGGGTATATCTATGCTCATGATACCAAAGAAAAAGTGGCAAAAATGACATGTTTACCAGATTCTTTAAAAGGAAGAAAATATTATATTCCTACGCAAAGTGGCAATGAAAAAAATATTGCAAGTGTTCTAAAAAATTTAGAAAACTTTAAAGAAGGAGGAAAAAAATGAAAAAAATATTCTTTTTCTTTTTTCTATTCTTTATTACTTTTTCAGTTTCTGCTTTAGAACTTCCGATTGAATCGAAAAATGCGATTTTGTATAACTTAGATGAAAACAAAATTCTTTATGAAAAAAATAGTGAAGAAGAAATATCGATTGCCTCTTTAACCAAAATTATGACGGCAGTGATTACCTTAGAAAATGCATCCTTAGACCAAGAAGTCACAATTACTTATGAAGATTTTAAAGGATTATATGAAGTAGGTGCATCCACGGCAGGATTTAAGTATCAAGATAAAGTCACCGTAAAAGATTTACTTTATGGACTTTTGCTTCCATCAGGAGCCGAGGCCGCCCAAGCTTTAACAAGATTAATTGGCAAAGAAAAATTTTATACGCTTATGAATGAAAAAGCCGAAAGTTTAGGCCTTTCCCATACTCATTTTGTAAATGAAACAGGACTTGATGAAGAAGGCCACTATTCCTCTGTAAAAGATGTCGCGATCCTTTTTACGTATGCACTTCAAAATGAAACATTTAAAAGTATCATCGAATCCAAAAGTTATACGACAACTAATGGACTCACATTTTATAGCACGATTGAAAGATCCAAAACTCGTTACAATCTGGATATGGATTATTTAATAGGTGGCAAGACAGGAACGACGAATCAAGCAGGTCTTTGTCTCGCGTCTATTGCCAAAGAAAGTGATGTAAATTATATGCTTGTAACTTGTGGGGCACCGAATGACTGGAGTACCCCAAGACACCTAATGGATGCAAAAACCATCTATGATTATTTTATTTCTCATTATGAAAATCAAAATATCGTAGAAGAAGGAGAAAAAATATATGAAATTCCTACTAAATATGCAGAAGAAGAGTTTATCCCTGTTTATGCTAAAGAAACGATAACCAAGTATTTAGAAAAAGAAAGTTCTTTAGAATCGTTCAATGTGACTTATGATGAGAAAGAAGAAGTGACTCCATTTACAAAACCAGATACTTGTATTGGTACCATTCATATTTCTTTTTTAGGAGAAGAGGTTTCAACATTTGATGTTTACATGCAAAATAAAATTTCATTAAAAAAAGAATACATCCTTTTTGGAGCACTCATCATTCTTCTCATCATATTTCTTATCGTTTTACTTTTCGTAAGAAAGAAAAAAAATAAGAAAAAGAGGAAATAATCATTCAATTATAAGAAAAATTCTACTTAGTATAAAAAAATATTAAAAATCAAAAAATGCACAGTCGTTGTGCAAAAAGGGGTCTAAAAAAAGTAAAAATGCACAATATTTTCAAAAAACTGTGCATTTTTCTTGATTTTAGATAAAAATATGATAAAATTTGTTTAGGAGATGAGATTTATGGAACCATTTAAAGCAAATAAACTCCCAATGAACTATACAATTGACAAGGAGTTATTATCATTAATCGCAGAAGCAAATCAAAAATATGGTGAATATAAGACGAATTTAAAAAAAAGTAAATTTGATTCAAGATTTTTCCTAGATTCTATCATTTTAAGTGAAAGTTTGAAATCTACACAAATTGAAGGAACACAAATATCTCAAGATGATATGTATTATTTAAAATATATGCCAAAAACAGATGACTCACGTGAGATTGAAAATTTAAAAAGTGTGATTGAATATGCAAAAGATTATTTAAAAGAGCAAAAAAGAATTGATATCCATTTTTTGAATCATATTCACAAAATACTATTAAATAGTGTAAGAGGAAATAATAAAGAACCAGGAAAAATCAGAAATATTCAAAATTGGATTGGTCCTAAAGGTTGTACCATGGAAGAAGCGATATTTGTTCCACCTATTCCAGAAGATGTACCATTGCTATTAAATAATTTATTTGATTATATGAATAATTTATACATTGATCCAATATTTATAAATATGGCGATTTCTCATTCACAATTTGAAACAATTCATGCATATAGAGATGGAAATGGAAGACTAGGAAGAGCTCTAATACCTATACAACTTGCCTTACTTACAGATGAAGAACCTATCCTATTTCTTTCTGAAGTCATAGAATTGTATAAACCTAGTTATCATAAATTTTTAAATGAAAGTCGTAAGGGAAATATGTTAGGTTTTATTAAGTTCTTTCTTCAATGTATTATTGAACAATGTAACAGTAATATTGCAAAAATTAATAGAATTCAAAAAATTTATGAAGAAGATATGAAATTAATAGAAAAATTAAGAAGTCATGCAATTTATAGAGTCATGCCTGCTATCATGCATCAAATTGTATTTACCAAAAGAGAAATTGCAGAAGAATCTGGTGTATCAAGAAATACAGTATCTACACTAATTGATAAACTAGAAGACCTTGGAATTTTAGTGAAAGACTCTAAACATGCAAAATTAGGATATCGTTATAATAAAATTTATAATGTTTTTGTTGGAAAAGAAAAATAAATAATTAAAATACCAAAAAAATGCACAGTCGTTGTGCAAAAAAGGGTCTAAAAAAAGTAAAAATGCACAATATTTTTGAAAAACTGTGCATTTTTTTTAATTTTAAAGTTAGAAATAAAAAAGTATAAAAGAATAAAAATCAAACATATTACTATTAGGTGATGAAAGAATGGAAATATTTACTCGTGCTTTTTTGATTTTTCTTGTTTTACTTTTTATTGTAAGAATTTTAGGAAACAAACAAATTAAACAACTCACTTTATATGATTATGTAGTTGGAATTACAATCGGGTCCATTGGAGCCGATACAATTATTAGTTTAGATGTTTCAATTTGGGATGGCATTTTTGCAATTATTCTTTTCGGAGCTTTTGGTTATCTTGTTTCTTTACTGACTTATTATTTTCAAACAACAGAAAAAATGATTGATGGAGAAGCGCTTACTTTATTTGAAAATGATCATTTTGTAGAAGAAAACTTAGAAAAAGCGAAACTTACACCTTCCCAAGTTTTAGAACATTGTAGATTAAAAGGATGCTTTGATATCACAAACTTAGATACGGCGATTCTAGAACCGTCTGGAGATGTCTCAGTCTTACTTAAAAAAGAATCTCAAAATCTATCTACAAGTGATTTAAAAAGTACGGTGAAGAAAAAAAGTAAAAAACAAACCGTTTGTTATTCGGTTATATCAAATGGAGTATTGGATGAAGAAGAATTAAAAAAAGCAAAGAAAACGAAAAAGTGGTTAAGTACTTATTTAAAAAATCATCATGTGAAATTAGAAGAAGTCATGTTACTAAGTATTGATCAAAATGGAAAATCGAGTTTATATTAATTTTTAGCTTTACAAGAAAAGGCGAAACAAGTCTTTTCTTTTTTTCTTTTGTCGTTTATAATTTTTATAGAGGGGAAGTTAAAGATGAAAATAGCTTTAGTAATGGAAAATAGTCAAAAAAAGAAAAATGAATTTGTATGGAAAGTTTTAGAGAAAGTCGCATCCAAATATCATCATGAAGTATTTAATTATGGAGTCAGTGAAGGAAAAACTTGTGACATAGATTACGTAGGTGCAGGCATATTAACAGGAATTTTACTAAATGGAGAAGTCGTCGATTTTGTAATTACCGGGTGTGCCACTGGAGAAGGTGCCATGATGAGTGCGAATGCGATGCCCAATGTAACGTGTGGACTTGTAGAAGACGCGGTAGATATGGAGCTTTTCTTAAGAGTAAACGGAGGAAATGCCATCTCAATTCCTTTTGGTAAAAACTTTGGAATTGGATCTGAAATATTATTAGAAAATATTTTTGAAACTTTATTTCAAACCGAAAAAGAATCTGGTTACCCAAAAGAAAGAAAAGAAGTTCAAATGGTTCAAAGAATAAAATTAAAAGAATTAAAACGTTGTAGTCAAATTGAAATCGAAGAAATATTAGAAGAATTTGATAAAGACCTATTATATAATATGGTTCATAATGATTACTTTGAAGAAAACTTTTTTAAAGATTGTAAAAAGGATTCTTTAGGAGTCATTTTAAAACAATTAATTGATGCGTGGGAGTGAAAAATATGTTAAAGTTAAGTCATGTTACAAAATATTATGATAAGCTAAAAGCCGTTGATGATTTATCTTTTGAAGTAAAAGATGGGGAGATCTTTGGTTTGTTAGGACTGAATGGTGCCGGGAAAACAACGACATTTCGAATGATTATTGGACTTTTAGAACCGACCGAAGGAGAGATTACTTTAAATGGAGAAAAAATAGATTATCATCTAACGGATTCTATTGGCTTTTTAACAGAAGAAAGAAGTTTACTCACTAAATATACAGTAGAAGAACAAATTCTTTACTATGGAATTTTAAAAGGCATGGAAAAAAATGAAATTTTAAAAGAGTTAGATTACTGGTTAAACCGTTTTCATATTAAAGAATATAAAAACCGAAAAATAAAAGAATTATCAAAAGGAAATCAACAAAAAATTCAGTTTATCAGTGCCATCATTCATCATCCAAAACTTTTGATATTAGATGAACCTTTTACAGGATTAGACCCGATTAATGTGGAATTATTTATGGATGTTATAAGAGAATTTAAAAAATCAGGAAGTAGCATTATTTTTTCATCACATCGAATGGAACATGTTGAAATGTTTTGTGAAAAATTAGTTATTTTAGTAAAAGGAAAAAGTGTCTTAGAAGGAGAATTAAAAGAGATTAAAAAGAACTATCGTCGTAAAAACATTCATATTGTAGGAGACGTCGATTTAAAGAAAATCGAAAACTTAAAAGGTGTGTTAGAAATTCAAAAAAATGCCGATGAATGCATTGTAAAACTAGAAAGCGATGAGTTTATTGATTCAGTCTTTGAAGTTGTAAAAAAAGGAAAAGAAATTACTAAATTTGAAGTTGAAGATCCAAGCTTACATGAAATATTTTTAAATAAAGTGGGGGAAGTTTATGAAAAATAAAATGAAATTTTTAATTCAACAAAGTTTAAACAAAAAAATAAAAACAAAATGGTTTAAAGTTGTAAATGTCATCTTACTTTGCCTTTTAATCTTTCTTGTAAATATCGATTCAGTGATTTCTTTATTTGGAGGAGATTTTGAAGAAACCATCACCGTTTATGTGGAAGACGAAGTTGGAGCATTCCCTCTTTTTAAAGAAAGTTTTGAGTCTATATCAAGCACGTTGCAACCAAATCAAAAATATCTATTAGAACAAAAAGAAAAAATAGAGGATGAAAAAGAAAATTTAAAAGAAAACCCAAATGAACTTCTTATGATTCTATCAAAAGGAAAAACGGGTGAAATAGAAGGGGAAATCATAAGTTACGATGAAGTAGGAATGATGACTGAGCAAGTGCTTACAAGCGCCCTTAGTACGGTGAAAGAAACTATGGCCATTCAAGAAAGTGGCTTAACGATGGAAGAAATAGAGAAAATCACTTCACCACCAAATATAACTTTTACAACGATGAATGAAAATAGTACCGAAAGTGAAAATAAAGACTTAGTCGCGACAGGAGTTTCTTTTGTGATAATTCTTCCTTGCTTTTTTCTAATTTTGATGTTAGTTCAAATGATTGGAGCCGAAGTAAATGATGAGAAAACCACAAGAAGTATGGAAATTATTATTTCAAATGTGTCTCCAAAAGTTCATTTTCTATCGAAAATCATTTCTTCCACTCTCTTTGTAGGAATTCAAGGATTATTACTTCTTTTATATGGAGCCATTGCTCTAGGTTCTAGATGGATTTTTACCGGATCTAGTTTCGTAAATGCCGATACGATAGGAAGTGTAAGTTCCCTTTTAAATACTGTAAAATCTTCAGGGCTCATTGATGTTTTATTACAAGGACTACCACTATTAATCATCTTATTTTTATCAAGTTTCTTATTGTACGCGATTGTCGCCGGAGTCTTAGCGTCCATGACCACCAGTTTAGAAGACTTCCAACAACTTCAAACACCGATGATGCTAATGATTATGATAGGCTATTATCTTGCTTTAATGGCTACTCAGTTTGAAGGAGCATTCTTTATTAAATTCGCGGCCTTTATTCCAATGATTTCCTTTTTACTCGCCCCAGTCTTATTTTTACTTGGAGAACTAAGTATTTTAGAACTTGCTATTTCAACTATTTTAATCGTATTATTTACATGGATCGTTTTCCATTATGGGTTAAGAATTTATAAAGTAGGAATCTTAAATTATTCTTCTCAGAAATTATGGAAAAAAATGTTTCAATCGATTAAAAAGAAATCATAAAATAAAGTAAAAAATTCTCTCTTGCAAAAGAGAGATTTTTCATGTAGAATAAATATAGAAATAGCGAAACTAAGGAGGCACTCAAAGTATGGAAAAAAGAAGTACGGGGGGGGGTATTTAAGAAACTTCCATTATTTATTATATTATTACTCATAGGTGGAATCAGTTTATCTTATGCCTATTGGATGCTTCAAATGAATCAAAAAGATACAAATGTACTTTCTAGTGAATGTTTTGAAGTAAAAATTTTAAATGAAAGTGAAGGAATCACTTTAGAAAAAGCTTATCCAGTCACAGATGAAGAAGGAATGAAAGAAAAAGGATATACTTTTACCATTAAAAATACCTGTGATACCTTAGCATATTATCAAGTAAACTTAGAAGAAATTAAATTACCAGATGAAATGAAAAGAATAAGTGATGGGTATATTAAAGTCAGTTTAAATGACAGTGCAGGAAAAGAACTTGATAGTTATAGTGAAGTAGAACCTACTATCAAAGAAGATGTAGAAACAGATATTTCTCATAAATTAACAAGTGGAAGTTTAGAACCAAAT
>CANQRJ010000033.1 GCA_947626215.1 uncultured Bacilli bacterium | reverse complement strand
ATCGAAAATCTTATATTCAATGTCATTCCTTCCTTATAATTCTATTTTACGTCAAATTTTTATGCGATTGCCTTACTCTAACTAAACTGTAAGTCAAAGTAAGTTTACCATCTTTTTTCAATATAGACGAATTTTCTTTTCCAAATGTTTCGTTTTCATTTATACTCTTCGTAGAAAAAATTTGATCAATTTGATTTACGATTGTTTTTACTTTTTCCATCTCACTTTCATCTATATCTAAAGAAGTTGTAAGTGCATTTAAAGTAATAGTAATTTCATCTGTATCTTTTACCATTGTTAATTTTTCATCCGCCTCAAAAGTTTCCAAAATAGGATCTATTGACAAAGAAAGAGTTACATTATCTTGATCGCCTGTTGTAATAAGATGAGCAAAAAAGTAATATTTTGTTGTTTCATCATAAATAAGATATGTCTCGTCTGTAATAGGTAAAATAGTTATATTTTCTAAAAGTAAATCCGTCCCTTCTTTAGATATGAAATCCATGTAATATGGTTGCTCAAAAAGATGATTCAAAATTTCTTCAAACTCTTTTGACAAATCATTTTCATTTGCATTTATAATAATTGGTACCTTTAAAACTTTTTTTGCTTCTTCTATAAAATAATCTAACACTTGAATTTCTTCTTTAAAATCATCCATCTTTACTAAACCATAAATAGGGGTTCCATTTAATACAAAATCTATCAAATTAATAGATTTACTTTCTACATAACTACGAATTAATTTTGAAGTTAATGGATCATTTGGATATAAATAAGTTTCTACTAAATGGTGAAACATTTCAGAAATTTGATCCGAATGAATTGGATTTCCTTCATCATTAAAGAAATATAAAAATTTAAATTGATCGGAATAATCGAATTGACTATAATAATTAGTTAATAAAATTCCTAAAAAATTTTCATTCATTTGAAAAGTATATGTATTTTCATTTTTAGAATAAGTAAGACCATCTATTTTTTGAGTCAAATCATTATCAATAATTACAATTTCTTTTATAGCCTCTAAAATACTTTCTAATTCAGGATGATCGTTATAATAACAATTAACATACTCATTAAGCCAATCTAAAACAAAATCATTAATTTGTTCATTTTGATTTAATGTAAATGTTTTTGTTTTAGAAGGACAAACAGGTTTTTCTTGAGGAAGTTCATCCACCCTAGCATACCCATTTTTATATATAAATATAGGCTCATTTTCTACTTGTTCCTTAATCATACTTCGAAGAACATAAGTACTACCTACAATTTCTAAACTAGAAACTGGACAAGAAATTTCAATTTGAGCATTTCCATTTAAAACTGTTTCCAAAACATGATATGAACCATTTATACTTTCTTTAAAAGAAAGAGTATTATGATTACCCACTATTTTACAAGCAGACGGAACATAAACAAAATATTTATCTTTGGCACGATCCGTAACTCCAACATCATTAGGTTCCACATTCACAATAAAATATAAATCAGTAGGTGTAGATCGATTTTCATGATAAACAATAAATTCTTCATCATTTGAATATAAAGTATACAAATAATTATTATACAAAGATGCATTTTCCACTTCTTTTTTATACTTAGAATCTGACGTAGGAATAATCCCAAATTGTATAACGATTAAAAACAAAAACAATACACTTAAAATTGATATAGAAACTTTATGTTTCTTTAAAAATTCACTTCTCATAATATCCCCCTAAAATTTTTATCTATTTTTTTGAATAGCCGAATAGCCTATTCTTACAATATCATAAAGATCTTTTAAAATATTACTATAATCTTCCGACATTTCATTATTTTCACATACATCTTTATTTGGACAATTATTATATTGAACTTTCACATGATAAATAAACTGAGAAGAAGATCCAGCATCTATTGATTCTTTCCAAGTATATGGAACTCCAACTGAAGAAGAAACTTGTAAATCTTTATCTTTACAATCTATCGAATTTCCATTACTATCTACACAATGAGAAAGAAATTTTGACTTCATACTTGTTTCTTTGCCATCCTTTATGACACTTAGATCTCGTAATATAAACTTATCATTTAAAAGCATCGTTAGAAAAACATCCGTTTTTACTTCTACATCAGGCTTTAATGTGAATACATATTCAATCACACTAGTAGGTCGCATCTTTCCCGTATTACAAACCTGTTTTCCTTCTTCATCGATAGAACAAGCTAAAACAGACACATCAAACTTTGCCACACGAGCAGAATCTTTGCTTTCTAAAGAAGTAATATATTTAGAATAAGTCACAACTGAACTCAAAAGGGCTAAAACTCCAATATATAAAATAAGCCATTTTCTTAAATTTTTTTGAAATTTTTTACTTCGTAGTAAATCTTTCATACTTCCACCTACTTTTTCTTTTTTACATTTTTCCCTTTTTTCTTCTTTTCTTCCTTTTTTTCTTTTTGCTTTAAAAACTTTTGAAATTCTTTTTCTTCTTCTTTTAAAAAAGGTTTATCATCCATACTCATGAAATAACACATTAATATTCCAACCACAAAGATAAGAACACTAACGATAGGATTTTTAAGAGTATGAAAAATCGTTCCCAATGCGTTCATTTTAAAAGCATAAACTCCAATAATACTATCTAAAGGCATTTTTTCATCCTCAGTGTTGTTGGCATCTCCCTTAGTTACCATATACCCATCTTGAATCGAAATTAATCGGTGAGTTACAAAAGAACCATTGACATCATAAAATGTTACAATATCATTTTCTTTATATTGATAATGATCTGTTTTTACCACAATAAAGTCTCCAACATGAATCGTAGGTTCCATACTTCCTGATACAACTTCTAAGACCGTATAACCAAAGAACGAAGAATAATCTTTCTTTAAAAATTTCATTTGAATCACATTATTGATATTATAAATAAATATGAAAACGAGAAAGAAAACAATCAAACCAAATAATATTTTTTTTATCCATTTCATGGCAACTCACCTTCTATCTCACACTGATTACTTTTCGTATAAAAATCAAGTGAAACCGTCAAAGAATATTTTTGATTCAGAAGGTCTCCTGCAAGATTTCCAATAATCGTATCTAATTCATCATTTTGTTTATCAATCGAATAAATCCATTGCCAACCTAAATCAAATCTCACTTCTTCATTCGGTGCAAGAGTAACATGTTCTTCAAAAGGAATTTCTAAAAGAGTATGTGTTCCATTTAAAAGGGTAGAAGAATCTTTATAAAGAATAGGATATTGATTGTTATTTCCATAATAATAACTAGAAGTATTTTTTAAAGTATAACCCATATTAAGACAACCTTGTTCTACACATAGGGTATCCTCTTCTAAAGTCATCCCTATAATTGTAACTTCTTTATCACTTTCATTTTTAAAATTCATAAGATACTTTCCTGTAGCACCTGGATAAATGATTTTAGATTCTCCATAAGCTTTAAAATATTCTTCATTATAAAATAAATCCACATCCGTTAAATAAAGTTTTCTTTTCTCTTGTAATTCTACAGATTCTTTTTTAGTTTCATCATAAATAACATAAAGTTTTATGGAAGAAGTCACAACAAAAGAAGAAGAACTAGAGTAAAGAATAGGTCCATTTGGATTAGTTCCATAACCTATCATAGTATAATAAAGACAATTTTCTTTGTCAGCTTCTTTATAAGCGACATATGTAGATAAATCAAAAGTTTCATTTTGTTTCATTTCAAAAGTATAATTGGTTAAAAATCCTTCCGAATTAAATTCATCAAAGAATCCACCATTTGAATCTAACTGAATCAAATAAGTTTGCTCTACATGAAATGTGACAAAAAAGGAAGAAACCTGTCCACCATAAGAAAATCCAGAAACTCGATACTGATAATCACCAGGAGTTGTAAACGAAGTATCTATAGTAATAGAAGAAGAATCATCTTGATGAATTTTATACTGAGAAGAAGATAAAGACTTTGCTAAATCATTATTTGGAAAAATATCAATATAATTATTTTTATCTTGTCCATAAATTCTTATTACTCCATCATTTAAAAATTCGAAGTGAACGTCCCCAGTCACTAAATTACTATTTAAAATAAGACTTTCTATTTTAGAAGAAGAAAGCAATGTTACTTGATAATCATAAGAAGAAGGAAATAAATAATAAGTAGAAGTAGCAAAATGAAGAGTTGTTTCTACTGTTTGATCCCCATAAGTAATTTTAAGTTTTGCACTTTTTCCAATCATAGAAACATCAGGTTTTAAAACAAGAACTCCATCTTCTATATCATAACTTCCAGAATAACCTTCTATTACAATATCTTCTTTTTTTAAATCATATTTTTCCAATGGAATGTCAATTCCATCATCCATCATTTCAAATGGAATCGCATTTTTAGATTGACCATCTACATAAAAAGTATATTCGTTTTTCTCAAATTCTACGGTTCGTTTTTTTCTATGAACCGTAATTGTATATTTTTTAGTTACTCCATTTTCAGTAACAAAAACTTCGATTTCATTATCCCCATATTCCAAAGGTAAATTATGTAAATCTGAAACATTTTTTCCTTTATAAGAATAAGTCATTTGAGCACTTGAATTAGATGAAAAAGCATCCAAACTAAAATGATCTACTTGATGTTCCACGGATACAGAATAATCTAAAATGTCACTTTGAAAATCTGGAGTTAATACGCCATCACTAACCTCAATATCTTTTAAAGACCCTACTTCATCATCTGTTCTATATATTGTGATTTCATAAGTAGTACGACTTCCGTCTTCACTAGTAACTGTAATCACAACTTTATTTTCTCCATACTCTAAAGGTAAATCTTTTAAAGAATCTACAGGCTTTCCATTAAACGTATAACTCATATTAGATTTCGAATTACTAAGTGTAGGAGTTAACGTAAGCTTATCCACATGAACTTCAAAAGCATAATGAGTTGAATGAGAAGAAAAATGCAAAGTTCCATTTGAAGTAGTTAAGTTTTTAAGTAAACTATCACTATTTTTAGAAGAAGGATTTATAACATGAATTTCATAAGTAGCCGTATAAACTTTTTCTTGATAAGTAACAGAAACTGTCACTTTTGTAGTACCTACATTTTTTCCATAAACTTTTAAAACACCATTTACAATCTTGGCAGACGCGATAGAAGAATCTTCTACAGATACATTGATATTACCAGATAAACCTAAGAGAGTAATAGTAATATTTTTCGTATTTCCTTTTAGTACACTTCCTGAATTACTAGAAAGAATGATAGATCGATTGGAATCTAGTACATGAACGAGTGATTTAGCACGATAAGTTTTGCCATTAACAAAAGTATCTAAATAAATTTCTACATCACCAGTTTTTTTAGGAAAAACAATAACATAATTATCTTTTACATAACAAGTAGCAATTTCAGAATCACTCGTATGACAAGTAAACTCACCAGGATGAATATTTTGATAATAATAAGAGAGTTTTCCATCTTTATCACTTAAATACATTGTAAATTCATCTAAATAAAATTTTAAATCTTGATTTACAATGATTTCATTATCCGTATTTCCATCAATAGTATAATTTCCTTCATTTGAAAAAATATCACCAATTTTACCAATCAATTTAGAAGTACAACTACATCCCATTAATAACAATAAAATAATGATAATGATAATAAGAATCATAACAATAATTTTAAAAATACGTTCTTTTTTATCTTCTTCTTGATTTTTTTGATCCATCACAAACCCTCCTTTCCACAAAATATTTAGTTTCCAAATAAACCCATGAATATTCATGGACTTATGTGGAAGTTAAATAACTTCCAAAAATTATTATTCAACAGTATCAAGTTGTGTTGCAGTAATTTTAATACCAATTTCTACTGCAGTAGTTGATCCATCTGCGGCATTACCTAAACCAGTATCTGTAGTATCTTTTTCAGCTTCAGAAAATTGCCACTCCCAATGAAGAGTATGATTGCTTAAAGCATCATTAAGATTCTTTCCAACTTCTACTTTTTCAACACTTAAATCATTTCCTAAATTGCTTTTTAATTCGCTAATACTTGCATATTTATCTGACGCTCCATCATAAGAATCGGCATCAAGCCAGAAACGAAGTCTTTCTGTGTCATCTTTTGTTTTTTCTTGATCCACAGTAACATCTAACTTATAAGCAACCTCTGGTTTTAATTCATCACCACCAGTAATTGCGAATGCATAAGATCCTGTTGTACCAGGTGCAACTACTTTATCTGTTTCTTCACCTTTTGATTTAACTGCACCATTATCATAAGTATTATCAAACAAATCAATAGTAAAGGCAGTTCCTACTTTCCATACTGCTACACGAGCCTTATCACTACTTTCCATTGTAGTAGTGTATTTTGCATAAGTTCCACTTACAGAATAACCAGTTACAACTACTGCTAATAATAAAGCAAAAATAGCCATAAATTTCTTTTTCATTTTTTCACCTCCCCATCATAAATTTTTTGCATAAATCATTTTATAGGAATTTATGCTTTCCTATCTATGTAAATGTCTAATAGACGATTTACCAAATTCATTTAATCTTTTCTAGATTTTGTACTTTTTTTAGAAGAAGTTGTTTTCTTTGTTGTTGTTTTCTTCTTAGAAGCTTTCTCTTCTTTTTGTTTTTCTTTTTCTTCCATTAATTTCTTATATTCTAAGAATTCTTTTCTTTCTTCTTCTCTTTGTTTTTTATTAGAAATAGAGAATCCTAATATGAATATTACTGTAATAATAAGTACTAGAATAATCAATGTAGTTGGTTCAGATAAACTATTCATCATACTGCCAAACCCTGGAATTCGAAATAAATAAATTCCTTCTACATCTTGATATTCTACTAAATTTTGATCTTGAGAATTATTATTATCACCTTTTGTAATGAAATAAACAACTCCATCATCATTTACAATATCAATAATTCTATGGGTTGTAACTGTGTTTTCTGCATCACGGAATGCAATGACATCATTTACTTTTAAATTTTCAGGATTTACTATTTTAGTTACAATTAAATCTCCTTTATAAATTTCTGTTTCCATAGAACCAGAAAGTACTATAAAAGGTTTATAACCAAAAACATTTGGAATTTTATCAGGTTCTAATTTGGATTGAAATAAAATCCATAAATTAATAAGTAAAACAGGAACTAAAATAACACATACAACAATTAAAACCCAGTTACTTATTTTTTGATACCATTTTTTCATAATCTATAGCCTCCATTTTTTTTGAGTGAAAGCACAAGTTGTTCTGTTTCTTCAAAAGAAACCATTTCTTCTAAATTTTCAAAAGGTTTATTTTCAAATCCTTCATCATGCCATACTGTAGAATCTTCTTCAATAAACTCTTCTTCTGATTCAACAATTTCGTTCTCTTCTTCTAAATGATCTTGAGATTCTAATTCCTCATCGTTTTTAGTTTCTTTTTCATCAGTTATTTCCTCTTCAATTTCTTCTGGTTCAATAGAATCCTCTATCGTTTCTGAATTTATTTCTTCTTTTTTATCCAAAACATTTTCAATCTCAAATTCCTCTTTATTCTCATCTTTTTCTTTTAAATCTTTTTCTTCTTTATTTTCTTTTAATTTTTCAGGAACATCTATAATTTCTAAATTTGTTTCTTCTTCATCTTCAACTTTCTTTGAAATTTCAGAATCTTCTTGTTTTTCTAAAACTGTTTCTTTTTTAAAAGTATCCTTTAAATTATTAACTTCCATTTTATCAAAGTTGAAAGCAACTTTTTCTTTAATAGAAATTTCCTCTACTGGTTCCCTATATTGGCATCTTCTACAAATATTCTCATGATTTCTTTCATCAAGTATAAAGCGATGAGGAGTAATTTCTTCAGAAACAATTTCTCCACAAACCTTACATTTATAAATCGTTTTATAACATCCTTCTTCATTATGCAGTTGAATCACTTCTTTATTTCCTTTTACACAAGTATGATGATCTCTTGTTACACCACAATTTTCACAAACCTGAGTAACAACACCACCACTAGAACTTTCCATTTTCCAAGCATGAAGTCGTAATTCTTTTTCTCCACATTCACATTGCCATGTTTCTAACTCATTTGGATCAATAGAATCTTCATCAAGTTCATAAGTATGTTCATGATCCCGAACTTCTGTTTTGCCACACTCACTGCACTCCCAAGTTTCACTCACACGATTCAAAGATAAACGATGATCAAAATGATGATCATGTTCTTCTCTTTTTTCATAAGAACATCCATCTGTTGTACATTCATAAACCACTTCATGAGTTTCTCTATCAATTTCTTTTTGTTTTAAATTATGGTTCTTTAAGGTTGTTTCGTTATCTTTCGTACATTTCCAAGTTTCTTGTTCATCCTCACCACTTACAAAAATATCAAAATCATGGTTATGAGGAGCTTTCATCGTTTTGCCACATGCACTACACTCCCAAGTTTCCTCCACTCCATCTGTATCTATATAAGTATCATATTCATGGTTATGTTCTTTTCTTTCTATATAACCACATTCAGGATTTTGGCACGTTTTCACTACTTCGTGAGTAGATTTATCAATGTATCCTTTATCAAAAGAATGTTCTTTTTGAGTAATTTCTCCACATTCACATTGATAATATTCTGCAAATTCATCTTTATTTACAAAGTGTTGAAATTGATGTTGATGTTTTACTTCTACTTTTTTGTAATGACATCCAGGATTGATACAAGTTGTAATTTTTTCTTTTTCATTTTCCGTTACTTTGATTTGATGAGGAACGGTTTTCATATTTCCATCTTTTTCACATTCCCAATATTCATAAAAATCATCTATTCTCACTAATTTCGTATAATCATGTGTATGAGAAGATGAAGTATGAAATGAACTACCTCCATGAGAAGATCCTCCTCCACCACCAGAGCTACTTCCACCTCTGGAAGAACTTCCTTTACTTGAAGAAACTCCACTTTGCATAGAAGGTGTAGACCCAGGTATATAAATACATTTTACTCCTGGACCATAAACTGGCGGTGTATAACTTGGTGTAGAAGATGTATGATTACAATTCAAATTTAAACAATGAAAAAACCCAGAACCATTTTCTAAAACAGTTCCGTAATCCAAAGTATGAGATGCTTCTACATACATTCCACAAGAGCAATATCCTTTTTCTAAGTTTTCAGTGACTTCAGTCATAACAGAAGGTTCATGAACATGTCCTCTTGTTTCTTTATAACCTGTTACTACACAAACTCTCGAATCTGTATTTGTATTTTTATCATATACCCAAGGAGTAAACTCGTAGCTTACCTTATCATTACAAGTAAGACATTCATAATTGGTTAGTTTATGAAGTTTTCCTTCTTTATCAAATACTTCTGTAATACGAATTGCATAAGTATGAGCTCTTACATTTGTAATTCCATTTTTTACATTTTGTTCATAAGTGTGATCAATGGGAGTCCAAGACTCTTCTTTGCTTTCAGTTTCATTAGAAATTTCTGCATAAGAAGTAACCCCCCCCCCAATCGAAATTCCAAAACTTAGTAAAACTGCCGTAATACTAGCACGCATTAATTTAAACTTTTTTCTTAAACTATTTTGTTTCATCCAGAACAACCTCTTTCCACGTAATGTTTTGATTGTTATTATACACAAAAAATAAAAATTATCAAGATTTATTTAAAATGAGAAAAAACAAACCTCATTAGATTTGTTTTAAAGTTGACTCTTTAACAAATTCGTAAGCTCAATAATAAGCTTAGAATCTGTGACCTTTTCGATATAAATATCATTTCCTTGTTTTACTTCTTTTAAAATGGCTACTTTCGATTGAATGATTTCCTTTTTGTCATCCATTCCCATAACTAAAAAATAAGGATTATTTTCATAAGTCGTTTCATTTAATACAACATATTTTTCATTATTTTCGAGAGTAATAATTGTATTAGTTTTGATTTCCATCTTTCATACTCCCTTCTAATAATTCATTAAAGCTTATGTAATCTGTATCTTCATAATCATTATTTACAATAAAATCATCATTTTGTATAGGTGTACTTTCTACAGGTTGGACTTCTACAGTAGTAGGAACCGGAACCTCTTTTTCTTCCTCATCAATAGGCTCCACACTGATAACTTTTATCAAATTTGGATTATCCATTGGAGTATTTCTAGGAGGGAAAACTTCACTCATTTCAATTGGTGCGTTTTCTTCATATTCACTCATTGGAAGTGGCGATTCTTCTACTGGTAATTCCTCAGGTATTTCTTCTTCCATACTTGGAACAGTTGGTAAAACTTCATCTACTACTTCTTCTTTAGGTTCTTCAATTTTTACTTCCGTTTGTTCTTGAGGCTCCTCATCCATTTGTAAAGATTCTACAGGGTATTCTTCCTCGATTGGATCAATTCGGTAATCATTTAAGTTTACACTTTCTTCTTCTGTTTCTACTTCTTCTGGCATTTTTTCTTCACTTAATGCAATTTCAATTTCATCATAAATTTCATTTGGTGTTTTCAAATATTTTTTACGATGTTCAATTTTACTGACTTCATCTGACAATTTCTTTAATTCACTTTTATCTTTTTCAATCGCTAGAATATCATTGGCGTAAGTATCAATCATTTTTTGTTTTTCGTAAATTTTTAATTCTTCTTCCATTTTTCTTAAATCTAAACGAATGCCTTCTAAATCTTCACTTTCTAGCTTTTTAGATGTTTCTACAATTTTTTCTAAATCTTTTTGATAAGAATCAATAATAGATACCACTTCATCTAGTTCATCGCATTTTCTATGGAATGCTGCATTTAAACTTGCTTTTTTCTTAGGAGATTTATAATCATTATTTTCATCCATAACTTTTTTATATTCTTCAATATCAACTTTTAATTTATCACGCATTTCTTTAGCGTCTTTAATATGATTCATTAAATTTTGAACCATAGTGGTATCCATCTCACGAATTTTTTGTTCTAATTCTACTTGTTCTTGTTTTTTCTTTTCCATCGCATCTTTTAAAAATTCGATTCGACTTTCCAATATTTGATTATCGGTTCCATCATATTTTTTACCATCTATAGCATTTGCAAACTCATCTCTTTGTTGTTTGGCATTTTCTAAAATTTCATCTAATTCTTCATAACGAAAATCCATATAAGGTTTAGAATTTACAATTGTAACTAATTCTCTTACTTTATCTAAGCAACTCGTACGATCATCTTCTGAAAGTAAATCCATTGCATCTCGACCAATAAAAGTAGGGTCTGTAATAATTTCTAAACGACGTTTTTCTAATTTTTCTAATTCACTTTCCATTTGACTTAGTTTATTTTCATCTAGTTCTTTTGATTTTTCATCAATATAAGCATCAGGTGTCGCTAAAGACTCTAAAGTTTCTTCTAACTTTAAATGATCTTTTTTCATTTTTTCTTCTAAATCAAATCTTTTTTCTCCATAGCTTTCTAAACGCGCACTTACTTGTTCATAAGCTTTTTTCTTCACTTGTAATCTTGTTTCATTCGATTTAATTTCTTTTGTAGTCGCATCTATTAAATCTTCATAAAAAGAATATACAGATTTATCTTTTCCACCAATGGTTTTTAATTTAAGTTCTAAAGACTCTAAAAAACTTTTTGAAGTATGAATTTCTTTTTCTAAATCTAAAATCATTTGATGATAACTTTCTTCTTCCTTAGATATACTTTCAATTTCATTTACAATATCTACCATGGATTGTTCATAACTAGATAATTTATTTTCTAACCCAATTTTAATATTTTCATCAATAATTCTATCACTAGAATTCATATAATTACGATTTTCCATCGTCTTTTTTAAACGATTGATTTTATTTTTTTGAGTTTCAATTTCTTTTTCTAATAAATTTAATTCTTCTTTTAATGTTTCATAAGAATTATTTGTATCTGTCATTTCTACTAATAAATCAATTTTTTGAACGATATCTTTTTGCATAAAAGATCAACCTCACTTTTACTTATTCTTTTCTAAGTATAATCATAACAAAAAAAAAAGAAAAGTAAATAAAATTACTTTACAAATATGGCAATCGCATAAAAATAATAATGTAAAATTTGATA
>CANQRJ010000032.1 GCA_947626215.1 uncultured Bacilli bacterium | reverse complement strand
ATGCAATGGTCAGTGAAAAACATGCCAATTTTATTGTAAATATGGGTCACGCGACTGGAAAAGACATTCGAAATTTGATAGAATTAATACAAGAAAGAGTAAAGAAAGAAAAAAATGTAGATTTAGTTTTAGAACAAGAATATAAAAGTTGGTGATTTTTGTGACAAAAAAGAAGATAATAAAAGAATAAAGTGGAAAGTAGTAAGAAGATTTTTCCTAATTTTTATTGTTATTTTCCTTTTTCTTCTTTCTATCCTCTTTATAAAAACAAAACATATAATTATTAAAGGGAATCATTATGTATCGGATAATGAAATAATTTTAACTGCAGGATTAAAAGATTATCCATATCTTTTCCAAAAATCAACAAATGAGATGAAAAAGAAAATTCAATCATTAGATTTTATTGAAAATGTCAAAATTACAAAACACTTTAATGGAGAAATCATAATCGAAGTAGAAGAAGCAAGACCTCTTTTTTACAATCGAAATATAAGTAGACTTGTATTAGAAAATAAAGAAAATATTGTAACAGACTCTCATTATGGAGTGCCTATTTTAATCAATTATGTTCCAGATAGTTTATATTCAAAATTAATTACCGAAATGTCTAAAATTAATGAAAATGTTTTAGCTTTAATAAGTGAAATGGAATATCAACCATGGAAAAGCAATGATGTGATAATAGATGATACGCGTTTCTTTTTTCGAATGAATGATTCCAATAGTGTCTATGTCAATTTATATCACATGGAAAAATTAAATAATTATATTGAAATTTATGCTTCATTAGAAGGAAAACATGGGACCTTGTATTTAGATTCATCTAGTGATAAAATATCTTTCAGCGAATACAAGTAGGTGTCAATATGAATTACAATTTAGAAATGGAAAAAAGAATAAAAGAAATACGAGAAAAAAAAGAAGTTCCAACCTTACTTCTTCACACTTGTTGTGCTCCTTGTTCTTCCGCAGTCATAGAAAGATTATCGAATGATTTTAAAATTACGGTATTTTATTATAACCCAAATATAGAACCAAAAGAGGAATACAATATAAGAAAAGAAGAACAAATTCGTTTCTTAAAAGAATATCCTGCCAAATATGCTATTTCCTTTTTAGATTGTGACTATGAACATGAAAAATTTTTAGAAATTTCAAAAGGCTTAGAAAATGAAAAAGAAGGAGGGGCTCGTTGTCCGAAGTGTTTTCGACTACGCTTAGAAAAAACGGCTCAAGAAGCAAAAAAACGGGGGTTTCAATTTTTTGGGACAAGTCTTACTGTAAGTCCTTATAAAAATGCTAAAATTTTAAATGAAATAGGCATTGAATTAGAAAAAAGTAATCAAATTCCTTTTTTAATAAGTGACTTTAAAAAACAAGATGGCTATAAAAAAAGTATTGAATTAAGTAAAGAATATCATTTATATCGCCAAAATTACTGTGGTTGTCATTTTTCCAAAAAATAAAAATTTACTCTTCATGAAGTAAATTTTTTTTATATTCTTGATAAGCTTTAATTTCATCATTTTCATAAAATTCTTTAAATTCAATATTTTTAAATTTAAAAATTTCTTTAATAAGATATTCGGTAAAAAAAGGATTACGTATAAATAAAGGACCTAATAGATACGTACCGTAAAAATGACGATTATGAATACCTTCAACAACAGATTTTGGCACATAACCTGTACCAGATTTTACATCAAAAAGATGAGCTTCTTTAACAAATTTTAAAACACTAAAACGATTCTGAAATCCAATCACTTCTTCTTTACTATGTGAAAAATGATAAACTTGTTCTCCAACAATTCGAAAATCGATTTCCCAAGATTCAAAGGAAAGAAAATTTAAAGTTTCTTCTTCAATTTCATCTAAAGTATGATAACATTTGCCAAATAAATCTAATGAATTTCCAGTAGTAAAGAAAAATGTTCCTTGATCAAGAGCTTTTTTAAAATTCTCTTTTCTTTTCAAAACGTCTTCTCTTACTAACTCAAATGCTTCTTTATTCCCACAACCAATGTATACGAGATCATATTTTGTTAAATCAAAATCATCTTCTATAGATAAAGAATGAACGATTGATTTTACTTGGTGACCTTCTAAATGATGGGTAAGAGCAAGAACATTTCCGTGTTCTCCATATAAATTCATTAAATCATAATATAAATGAGCAATTTTAATGGTTTGCATTTTCATACTCCTTTACTAAATTTTTGATAATGGATGTCATATCAAAACAGACCATGGTAAAAATTTTCCCACAAGATTGTTCTTTTACAGTAGAGATAAGATTTTGCATATCATCTATTAATACAATTTTCTTTGGATTGATATGAGCATATCTAAGCCTTACATAGACATCCCATTTAAACCTACCAATTAAAAATATTTTTTCAATTGTTTCATCTTTTAAAAGTTCAAATTCTACATCCCAAAGCCAAGATAAATCATTATATTTATAACGCCTTGAAACATTATCAAAACCTAAAATGACGGCTTTTTTTCCTTCTTCATTCAAAATATATTGTAAAGATTGATAATAGGATAATGCATTTTCATTTTTACTTTCTAACATGGTAATTGTTCGCTCATCAATATTTAATTGATGACCTCGTTTACTTTCTAAAACATCTTCATTAAGAGCATAAAGAATTTTTTGAGTTGGAATACCTATAAAATCACATAAAGCATAAGCAGCTAAAGTAGCATAAGCCGTAAAAAGAAAATTTTGATTTAAATGAACTTTTTCATGATTAATTTCCATCCACTGTGTTTTAAGATTTAAATTAGTACCTACATAATCAGGATTTCCACGTTTAAAAGAACAATTAGGGCAATAATAAGTTCCAATATGTCCATATTGATAAAATGAATAAATGAGTTTTCTGTGACAATTAGGGCAATATGCATTGTCTACACTATAAGAAATTTTTTTAGAATAGGAATCTTTTGTTTTATTAAGTCCATAGGTTATTATTTTTCCAGGATAATGTAGTCGTGCTTTTTGTAACCCTGGATCATCCGCATTTAATATTAATGTAGTGGATCCATCCAAAGCGTCAAAGATGGCATTATAAATTAAATCCGGAGAACCATTTCTTGCCGGTTGATCTCTAGTAATATTTGTTAAGACTAAATGAGTCATTTTATTTTTTCCAAAAGCTAAATGTAAATGTTTTTCATCTAACTCTAAAAGCAAGACTTCATGTTTAAAACGTCCGAAAAGATCACAGTTATTTAAAATAAGTGTAGTAATACCGCGAATTCCATTGCTTCCAGTTTCATTATATACAACATCGTAACCCGCATCTTTTAAAATATGATAAATAAGATGAGTCGTCGTGCCTTTCCCACTAGATCCCGTAACACCTATAACATATTTTGGATATTTAATTTTTTCTAAAATTTTTTGATTCATATTATAACTAATAGATCCAGGAAATTGAGTCCCATTTTGACCAAATAGTTTCCATATAAAAGTTAAAAATTTATTGACAAATATTTGCAGAGCTCTTAACATAAAATCACCATATCATTATTATACATTTTTTCTGAACAGAAAACTATCATTTTCCTTAATATTTTACATTTTCTTCATATCTAAATAGCATTGAAATAAAAAATATGTTAGAATGAAAAAAAGAAGGGATAACATGTTAGTAGAAATAAACAAATACTTAGATTATATAAAAGATGTTCGTAATTATAGTGAAAATACAATAATAGGATATGAAACAGAATTAAAAAAATTTGAAAATTATTTAAAAAAAACCAATATTGATTATAAGAAAATAACAAAAGAAGAAATATGGCAATATCTAAAATATTTAGATGATCAAAATTATGAAAAACGTTCCATCGCAAAACACATAACCGCGATTCGAAGCTTTTATGATTTTTTAAAAAGTGAGAACAAAATTGAATTTAATATTTTTAAAACAATTCGAAATCCTAAAATAGATAAAACGTTACCTAATTTTTTAAATTATGAAGAATTGGCCACTTTGTTAGACTTTAATAATGCAAAAACTCCATGGGAAATAGAAGAAAGATGTATTTTTGAAATGTTATATGCTACAGGACTTCGAGTTAGTGAATTATCGAATATAAAACTAAAAGACGTAGATGTTACAAATCGAAGTATTAAAGTAATGGGAAAAGGATCAAAAGAAAGAATCGTTTATTTTGGAAAACATGCCAAAAAAGCATATGAAGATTATATGAATGTAAGAGATCAATTATTAAAAAAAGATTTAGAATATGTGTTTGTAAATAAAATAGGAGGAAAATTAAGTAGAAGTAGTATAGAACAAATATTTTTAAAAAGAGCCAAAAAAATATCATTAGAACATCATATCTCACCGCATACTCTAAGACATACTTTTGCCACGCACATTTTAGAAAATGGGGCAGATATAAGAACAGTACAAGAATTACTTGGACACGAAAAATTAGGAACAACTCAAATTTATACTCATTTAACAAGTGATTATCTAAAAGAAGAATATCGTAAGAAATTACCAAGACAATAAGGATGAAAAGAAACAATGAAGTAAAGTTTAAGTCAAACTTAAAAAAAAGGTTGGCTTTTTCTTTTTCTTTCTCTTATAATAAAGAAAGCAAGAAAGGATGATTTTATGTCAAAAAAATATGTCTATTTGTTTTCTGAAGGAAACAAAGATATGAGAAATTTATTAGGTGGAAAGGGTGCCAATCTAGCCGAGATGACTTCTATTGGCTTGCCAGTTCCAAGAGGTTTTACGATTACAACAGAAGCTTGTACTGAATATTATAATAACAAAGAATCTTTGAGTGAAGAAATCAAAGAAGAAATTCTTACCAAAGTAAAAGAATTAGAAGAGATGACTGGAAAAACATTAGGAGACCCTAAAAATCCTTTACTCGTATCCGTAAGAAGTGGGGCAAGAGCAAGTATGCCTGGTATGATGGATACCGTACTTAATTTAGGAATGAATGACGAAGTTGCGAAAGAATTCGCAAACGTAACTCAAAATGAACGTTTTGTCTATGATTCTTACCGTCGTTTTATTCAAATGTTTGCCGATGTCGTAAAAGGATACCCAAAAAGTGAATTTGAACGTCACTTAGATAAAGTAAAAGAAAGTAAAAATGTGAAGTTTGATACGGACTTAAATGCCGAAGATATGAAACAAATCACCAAAGACTTTAAAGAAATCTATAAAAAAATTGCCGGCGAAGAATTTCCAGAAGATCCATTAGTTCAATTACTCGAGGCCGTAAAAGCAGTATTTAGAAGTTGGAATAATGAACGTGCAATCTATTATAGAAGATTAAATGATATTCCTTCTAGTTGGGGAACGGCAGTAAACGTTCAAGAAATGGTTTATGGAAACCGTGGAGAAAATTCAGGAACCGGTGTTGCCTTTACGAGAAACCCTGCAACAGGTGAAAAAGCTCTTTATGGAGAATATTTAATGAATGCCCAAGGAGAAGACGTTGTAGCAGGAATTCGTACACCTAGTCCAATCTCTAAATTGGAAACCGATATGCCAGAAGTTTATAAAGAATTTAAAAGAATAGCAGAAACTCTAGAAAATCATTATCGAGATATGCAAGATATGGAGTTTACCATTGAAAATGGGCACCTTTTCATGCTCCAAACTAGAAATGGAAAACGTACGGCTAAGGCGGCTATTAAAATTGCGGTAGATTTAGTAAAAGAAGGAATGATTACAAAAGAGGATGCTTTACTATCTGTAGATCCAAAACAATTAGATGCCTTATTACATCAAACTTTTGATAAAGATGCCTTAAAATCAGGAAAAGTGATTGCAACAGGACTAGCTGCAAGTCCTGGAGCCGCGGCAGGACATATTTATTTTTCGGCAGAAGATGCGATTCAAGCAAACAAAAAGGGAGAAAAAGTCATACTAGTTCGTCTAGAAACATCTCCAGAAGACATCGAAGGAATGAATCATTCAGAAGGAATTTTAACGATTCGTGGAGGAATGACTTCTCATGCCGCCGTTGTCGCACGTGGAATGGGTACTTGTTGTGTTTCCGGATGTGGTGAATTAAAAATTGATGAAGAAAACAAAACTTTAACATTAAAAGACGGTACAGTTTATCATGAAAAAGACGCGATTAGTCTAGATGGTTCCACTGGAAAAGTATATGATGGAGAATTAAAAAGAGTCGATCCAAGTATCAGTGGAGACTTTGAAACATTCATGAGTTGGGCCGATGAAGTAAGAACTTTAAAGGTGCGTGCAAATGCCGACAACGAAAGAGATGCTCGTCAAGCAAAAGCTTTTGGAGCAGAAGGAATTGGACTTTGCAGAACAGAGCATATGTTCTTTGAAAAAGATCGAATCTTTAATTTTCGTAAAATGATTATGGCAACAACAGTGGAAGAAAGAGAAAAAGCCTTAGAAAAAATCTTACCTTATCAAAGAAGTGACTTTGAATCTTTATATCGTGTCATGGAAGGACTTCCAGTAGTGATTCGTTATTTAGATCCACCACTTCATGAATTTTTACCTCATAAAGAAGAAGAAGTAAAAGAATTAGCCGATGATTTAGGAGTAAAAATAGAAGAATTACAAGCAAGAATTGATTCTTTAAAAGAATTTAATCCAATGATGGGACATCGTGGTTGTAGACTTGCGATTACTTACCCAGAAATTGCTAGAATGCAAACCAAAGCGGTAATGGAAGCAGCTATCAATGTGACCAAAGAAGGACTTAAAGTAACTCCAGAAATTATGATACCTTTAGTAGGAGATGAAAAAGAACTTGCTTATGTAAAACAAATCGTTTGTGAGACGGCAGATGAAATCATAAAACAAGAAAATATCGATTTAACATATAAAGTAGGAACAATGATTGAAATTCCAAGGGCGGCCATAACGGCAGATAAAATAGCCGAACATGCCGAATTCTTCTCATTTGGAACAAATGATTTAACTCAAATGACTTTTGGATTCTCAAGAGATGATGCAGGAAAATTCTTAAATGATTACTATGCAAAACAAATTTTTGAACAAGATCCATTTGCAAAACTAGACCAAACTGGAGTAGGGGAATTAATTAAAATGGCCGTTCAAAAAGGTAAAAGTGTAAGAAAAGATATTTCTTTAGGAGTCTGTGGAGAACATGGTGGAGATCCATCAAGTATTGAGTTCTGTCATAAAGTAGGGTTAAACTATGTTTCATGCTCTCCATTTAGAGTTCCAATAGCAAGACTTGCGGCTGCTAGAGCTACTATATGCGAAAAGAAAAACAAATAGAATTATAAATTATTTGTAAATTATATTTTTCAATAAATTGTATAGACTATAATATAAGTATACTATTTAACATTTTCATAAAAATATAGTATATTTATATTGCACTTGAGAAAGTGTGAAAATGTTTTTCGCTTCTGGATGGTGCGAATAATAAATGATTCCAGACGACAATGTTTTTCGCTTCCAGGTGGTGCGACTAATAAATGATCCTGGTTGAAAATGAGTGGTGTTTGGAAAACTTTAGAAGCTCTAAGTCATTTAAAAACTGTTAAGAAATATTTTTCTTTTCTTAGCAGTTTTTTGTTTTTATTTAATTAGATATAGAGTTTTTGACTCTATTGTGGTATATTAATACCATATTCTTTTTAAGGGGGAAAAGTTATGACAGAAACTGATAAAAAAAATATACAAGTATTAGGTCTCATAGAAGATATTTTAGAAGGAACTTTTTTACCTATGGAAGAAGAAAAGAATCGTAGACGTTTTGATATACTTCTTTTTAAACTAAATAATCAGTACTGGAACGAAGAAGAATCCATCTTGGAATACACTTTATATCTATTAAAAAAATACAATATTTCTTTTGAATGGCAAAAAAAGAGTACATTAGCAAAAGCAATAAAAAAATTATATTCTATTTTACTTCCAAAGTATCGGTATGCATTATTAGAATATTTATTAAATCAAGAATATCAGTTTTTTCTAGAATATAATCCTTTTTTAGCTAAAAATGGAGTAACTCTTCAAAAGTTTTTAAATGAATTACCTACATTTTCAGAAGAAAATCCAAAATATAAGACGAAATTTTCTTTTTTTAAAACAAAACAAATTTTAAAAGAATATTGCTTCTTTATAGATGAAAGTGGCAAATTAAATCAAGCTTTTCGTGAATGTATCAAAAATCATATTAAAAAAATGCCATTGGAATCTGATTTTTTAGATGATTGGAAGTATTTATGTTTTGATGATAAAATTGAAGCTTATATTAGAAAAACGATAGAAGATATGTATTATTTGATTCATGAGTTTATTCATTTTTATATTGATCAATCAAAAGAGAAGGATATTTCTTCTACATATTATACTTATAGTGAAACTCCAAGTATTTTTTTTGAAACATACCTAAATGAATTTTTAAAAGAAAAAAAAGAAGAGATTTATAACTTAGAAGACCGAGTGTTATGTAATAAGAAAAAAGATTCTGACAAAGGTTGGAGTGGTTTTTCTAAATGTTTAAATGCGATTTTTCTTTCTTTTTCAAAAGAGGGAAAGTGGGATTTATCTCAAATAAATGAAGAAACTTGTGATTTATATAATGAATGGCTTTTAAGTGGAAATATAGGAGAAGCTCAAGAATTTTATAATTATTCTTTTGCATATCTTGTGACAAAAAGATTGATAAAAAGAGCTCAAGAAGGAAAAACGGATTTTTTAGAAAAAATGAAAAATATGTTAGAATCTTTACCGAATACCTTAATGGATCCCCTTTATTTTCTTTATGAGTTTCAACTCTATGATTTAGCTTATTTATTAAAACCTATTTCAAAAGCGTATTATAAAATTCCAATAGAGGATCAAACATTAAAAAGAAAGAAAGAAGAAAATGAAAGAATTGATAGAAAGTAAAAAAGAATTGATTTTAGATTTTTTAAAAGAAAATCATTTTTGGGATGAAAAACATATACTTAGCATTGCTATTTATGGAAGTAGCTTGTCTTCGTTTTCTCGCCTAAATAGTGATATCGACTTATTTTTAATGACCGATTGGGTCCATTCCTACCGAATGGGAGAAATTTATAAAAATCAAAAATTTGATCTAAGTTTATATTCCATTAATGAGTTATATTTTTTACTAGAACAATACGAAAAAGAAAGAAAAACTTATTTTCAATCTGTCACTTCAAATCATATTCTTTTAAAAGATGAAGGAAATACATTTTTAGATTTTAAGTATTATGTAAGTTCTCTTTCCAATTCTACTTATAAAAAGAAAATCACATCCAATCAAATTGCTTTTTTAAAAAAACTTTATCAAAATTATTTAGAAAATCAATATTCAAATCAAAAAGATTATTGGTATTTTAATTTATTAGAATACTTTCGAATTCTTTATCATGATGCGAAAGGGTACTCCTACATAAATCCTTTAAAAGTTTATGATTCTTATCAAAATGAAGAAATATCTAAGTTTTATCACCTTGTTTTACCACCGATTTCTTTTCGTAATCTTTTTATAATGTCATTAGAAGAAAAAAATGTTGAAAAAAGATTAGAATGGATTAAAAAACTAATGAGTTTATTACAAGGAAAAGAGTATCCTTCTAAAGGAAAAAATAAAAATTATTATTTTAAAAACAACATTTTATTAGATTTAGTAGGAATCGAAAACAATATAGAACGTTGTAAAGAAATGCTAGAAAAGGATCATCCTTTTGGAAATTATGCTTATTTTCTTTTAGTAAGGCGTATCTATGATTACTATATAAAAATTTATCAAGAAGAGGATGAAATAACATCTATTTTTAAAAAAGCTTGTGAAGAAATGGAAAAAAAGGAAAAAGAAAAATATTTAAGTCTTTTATGGAATCTTTTAAACAAAGACTATCATTCTTCTTGCAATCATTATTCATTAAAACTAAAATTTTGAATTTAAATTAAGAAAGAATTGACAAATCAAAAAAGAATAATTCTTTTTTTCTTTATAAAAATATAGTATAATGAAATTAAGAAAGTAAGAAGGGTGATAATATGGTAGCGCTTAGTATAGGAAAATCTTCGTATGATATTACAATACCTATGGAAGGTTTCCCTGAAGAAAATGGAAAATATGTAGTAAAAGAAAAATTAGAAGGTAGTGGGGGAAGTGCGTCCAATGTATCTTATTTGCTTGGAAAATGGCAAGTAGATAGTTATTTTGCAGGAACGACAGGATATGATGAGCTTGCTACTTCTATAAAAAAAGAATTAGAATCAGGCGGAGTTCATACAAATTTTATGGAAGTAAATTACGAAAAGAAAACAACAATGTCAGTCATAATTTCTAATAAAATGACAACTTCAAGAACCCAACTAATGATTGAACCAGAAGTATTTCATTTAAAGAAAACCGAATATGATATTGTTCCAGATGTAATTTATTCTGATGGATTTGAATATTCTGCTACCTTGGCAGCTTTTACAAAATATCAAACTTCTAAAACGGTGTTAGGAGCTAGTTTAAGTGATGCCGATCCAAAAGAAGTAGAGGCTTTAATAAAATATTCAAATTATGTAGTATTTTCATTAGATTTTGCATGCAAATTATGTAAAATGAAAGTAGATGTAAATAATCCTACTCATTTATTAAATTTATATACGGAGGTAAAAGCTAAATATCCTCGTAGCATTAATATTATTACATTACATAATGGGGGAGTGTTATATGAATATAATAACGAAGTAAAAGTAATGCCTACCCTTCAAGTTCAAGAAGTGGATCGAACAGGTGCCGGAGACGTTTTTGACGGAACATTTATGTATGGTCTTGGAAAAGGTTATGATTTAGAAAAATGCATGAGACTTTCTAATATTTCTGCAGCTTTATCGACTACAAAATATGGTGCAAAAAGTTCAATACCTCTATTATCGGATGTCATTCATAAATATGAAGAAAAATTTGGACCATTAGAACCTATGAATCAAAATACATCTCCAGATGGAAGTACACAAGCTCCTGCAACCGATGTAAATAGTGCACCTACTCCTGTAGCAAATAGAGAACCTCAAAATAATGAAGGAGTTGCATCACAAGGATGATGTACTGGAATTATTATCCTAAAATAGATTTACATGGGGAGTACACCACGACTGCATATACAGTGGTACATAACTTTTTAGAAGAACAAAAAAAATTAAAAGAACCATATGTTGTCATTATTCACGGAAAAGGTTCTGGAAAATTAAAAGAAGAAGTGTATCATATTTTATCGAAAGAAAAATGTGTTTTAGAGTTTCATTTAGACCCTGATAATTTAGGTCAAACCTTAGTTCATTTAGATGTCAAAAAATAATATTTGACATCTTTTGTCGTTTGTGGTAAACTATTATTCGTTAAGAAAGGGTAAATGTAATTACATAAAATTGTAAGTAAAAAGAATTAAGTATACGCAAATTTGACATATTTTGAAATTTGTGATATAATGGAATTACGAAAAGGTTAATAGGGGGTTGTTAATATGAAAAATTATGTATTGGATTATGTGAACGAAAATGAGTTTCGTAAATTAGAAAGAGCATTAAAAAAATATAATATGCGTGCTTTTAAAAAATTAAGTTTTGATTACTATCCTGCTTTAAGAGATGGAGAATTTGTTGGAGAAATGGTAAGTCAAAATAAAAAAGCAGGAACCGAAACATATGAATTAAAGTTACCTAGTGATCCAATGTTTGCTCAAGTACATGGAGAGGTTAAATTAATTTATACGGTTTATAAGAAAGAAACGACCGTTATGTTAAAAGAAATTACACCAAAAGATATTCTATTAGAAGGACATAAATCAGAACTTGGTACTTATAAAGGAATTATGATTAGTAAGACCAATGCATCGAAAGATCGTTTCAAAATCGACTTATTAAATATGTTACAAGGAAAATAATTTTCCTTGTTTTTTTGATAAATAAAAAAGCAAGTGAATGTGATATCGAACACGGTTACACTTGCTCACTCAAAGAAATACAAGACTACTTAAGAAAGTAGTTAAATATTACAAAAAAGATTTAAAACCTTTCTTACTATTTCATTATAAAAAATATCTCATAAAATGTCAACGGAAAATTTATTAGATGTTAATCCTAAGTTAAAATGTCTACAATTATCATTAGTTAAAATGTCCACATTATAGTAGTATAATATTTTTGGA
>CANQRJ010000031.1 GCA_947626215.1 uncultured Bacilli bacterium | reverse complement strand
CACTGGAGTGGTAATGAAGACTGTTATAATAATGATTGGCTATTCGATGAAAATGATTATCAATGGACCTTGTCGCCTACTGCGTATTCTAGCGATGCGTACTATGTGTTCTTTATGGGCTATGGCGGGTATGTGGGCTGCTACAGTGCGTACTTTTCTCGCGCGATCCGTCCTGTCGTGTATCTAAAACCTTCCGTTATGGTTTCAGATGGAGATGGATCATACGGAAATAATTATAAACTTGAATTATAAAAAATGATTAATTTGGATTTACTTTTAAGTAATTCCTTTTTTGTATTATAGACTTTAAACTCATTATTTGATAAACTTTAAATATAGGAGAAGATTTAAAATTATGAAATATCGTTGTAGTATATGTGGTTCTGTGATTGAACAACAAGAATTTCTTGATTGTCCAATGTGTCATGCCAATAAAGCTTTTTTAAAAGAATATATGGAAGAAAAAACGGATAAATTGTTTTATCATGCCATTCAATTTAGTGAAGATAATAAAGGAATTGAAAAAGATGATTCTAAATGTATTGATTGTGGTCAATGTAAAAAAACTTGTAAAGAAGTTACAGGACTTTCTTTTTCCGATCAAACAGAACAATGTCTTTCTTGCGGACAATGTATTTTGACATGTCCTTCTAATGCTTTAAAACCAAAAAGTGAGAAAAGAAAAGTTCTTGATGCAATGGCAAATGGCAAAATTTTACTTTGCTATACTTCTCCTGCCGTTAGAGTTTCTATTGGAGATGCTTTTGGATTTGCACCAGGTACGTTTCTTATGGAAAAATTAGTGGGAGTTTTATATGAATTAGGTTTTTCTTATGTTTTTGATACAACTTTTGGAGCAGATTTAACTGTTATGGAAGAAGCTTATGAGTTTAAAGAAAGATTTCATAACAATGGAAAATTTCCAATGATTACTTCTTGTTGTCCTGCTTGGGTAAAATATGCTTCTATACATTATCCTGAATTAAAAGAAAATATCTCTTCTTGTAGAAGTCCTATTGGTATGCAAGGTCAAATGATTAAAAATTATTTTTCTGCTAAAATAAATCAAGATCCATCACAACTTTTTAGTGTTGCTATTACTCCATGTACGGCAAAGAAAATGGAAACACAAGAGGAAAGTATAAAGGGGACAGATGCCGTTTTAACGATAAGCGAAATTGTGGAATGGATTAAAGAAAAGAAAATTGATTTTAAAAATGTAGAAGAAAAACCCTTTTCTTCAATGTTTCAAGAAGGAAGTGGTGGAGGGTCTTTATTTGGAATTTCAGGTGGAGTTATGACTTCTCTTTTGAGAGCTTTTTATTATTTAGAAACTGGGCATTATTTAGAAAATTATGATTTTAGTTCGTTACATACTCTTGAACCTATTAAAGAATTATCTTTTCCAATAAATGGAAAAAGTATTAAAGTTGCCGTTATTCAAGAACTATCTAAAGCTAAATCTATTTTAGATGCAGTAAAAAATCATACGAGTGATTATCAATTCATTGAAATTATGAATTGTAAGGGAGGTTGCATCGGTGGTGGTGGAGAACCTAAGAGCCTTTCTTTCAATAAAGAAATGGTTTATCAAAAAAGAATGGAAAGTTTAATTCAAAGAGATGAAAGTATGCCGATTCATACTCCTTTTGAAAATCCTGATATTGTAAATATTTACAAAGATTTATTAGTAAAGCCTAATGGAGTGCTTGCTCAAAAATATTTACATAAAAATTCTCATCATGAAAAAGTGAGATAAAAACTTGGTAGTAGGGCATAAAATGTGCTATTATATATGTATGATAAAAAGAAAGTAGGGTTTCTAATGAAAAAGAGTAATAAGGGATTTGTTTTTGTAGAAACAATTATTGTTACATGTGTTTTACTTACTTCATTAATTGTCGTTTATTCTTTATATGTAAACTCTACTAATACAGAATCTAGATATCTTAGATATGATGATACGGCGAAACTTTATCAAAGTTATTATTTAAAAAAATATTTAGAAGGTTTTGATTTTAGAATTTTGAAACAAAATATTGAACTTAATTGTAATGGTTTTTTGGATCGTAATTCTTGTTCAGAACATAACACATGTAGTTGGAAAGACAATTCTTGTAAGAAGCAGACAGGTTATGAAATTATATGGCAAGGAAGAAGTGATATTTTTGGCTCTTCTTATTCTAAAGAAGCAATCTTTTTTGATTATTTATGGAACACCTTAAAAATAAAAAACATCTATATGATTCCTGGAAATATTTCAAGTATTACTCAATGTGATAATGAAATTTATGATGCTATTTGTGCCAATAACTCTTTAATGATTTATTTAAATGGACTCGATAATTTAGAAGGAAATCAATATTATTTGATTTTTGAATTTGCATCTTCAATGGACGGGACGGCATGTCAAGAGGTAGGTTCATCTTGTTTAAGTTATTATGCAAATATGACGGTGGGTGACTAATTATGAATAAAAAAGGAATTACTTTAATTGAAATTATTATTAGTGTAAGTTTGATATCTGTTGTTATGTTATTTTTATTTCGTTTGTTAACCGATATGCAATATGAAGAAGACCATGCTTCCTTTGCTAAAGAAAATCAATTAATTCGAACCGAAGTTATTAAAAAAGTTCAAGATGATTTTATGAATTTAGATTTAAAAAATGCTTCATTAAGTGGAGATAAGAGAACGATTACTTTTACTTTTAAAGATAATTCTACCAAAACTTTGTCTCTTAATGATCGATCTATCAATTATAATAATGAACAAACTTGGAATTTAGAAGGAAATGAATCGACTAAAATTGATCTTTCTAAAATTAGTTTAGAAAAGAAAACTCAAGATACCGGTTGTAATAGTGCGTCTGTTGGTTTAAATTGTTCTTCTTATTTTTCTATTCGTATTGTATTGCCTGTAACAACTGGGGAAAAAGAAAATATTATAGATGATATTGAATTTTTTTATGTAGGTCGTAGTTAAAAAAATTTTTTCCTTTTCTTTAGAACAATCGTATGATAAAATAAAGACGTGTGGTGGTGTGTATGTATAATTATATGAAAGGAACTATAACAGAGCAAGGTGGCAATTATATTGTTTTGGAAGTAGGAGGTATTGGTTATTCTATTTTTGTATCGAATCCTTTTGAATTTAATATAGGTACGGAAGAAAAAGTTTATTTGTATCAACATATTACGGAAGATTCAGAAAGTCTTTATGGTTTTAAAACAAATGAGGCTAAAAATTTATTTTTAAGACTTTTAAGTGTAAAGGGAGTTGGACCTAAACTTATCATGCCAATGCTTGCGACAGGAAGTGTAGCAGGAATTATTGATGCGATTGATCGAGAAAACATTTTATATTTAAAGAAATTTCCTAAAGTAGGAGATAAAGTTGCAAGACAAATGATTTTGGATTTAAAAGGAAAACTTGCTACATCCACGAATGATTCAAGTTCTGGTGATTTTGAAGAATTAGTTAGTGTTTTAGAAGGTTTAGGTTATAAGACTGCAGATATTAAAAAAGTATTACCAAATATGGATGCATCAAAACCAATTGAAACTCAAGTCAAAGATGCTTTAAAATTTTTATTAAAATAGGAGGTTTGTATGGAGGAAAATATTTTTGATGGCAATGCCTTAGAAAGTGATAATTTTGAGACGAATATTAGGCCCCAAAGTTTAAAAGAATATGTCGGTCAAGAAGAAATTACAAGTAATTTAAGTGTTTTTATCGAGGCTAGTAAAATTCGAAATGAATCGTTAGATCATGTGTTATTATATGGTCCACCTGGTCTTGGAAAAACGACGCTTGCTCATATTATTGCCAATGAACTTGGAGTAAATATTAAAACGGCAAGTGGCCCTTCTTTAGAAAAAAGTGGGGATCTCGCGGCAGTGCTTTCCACTCTTGAACCAGGAGATGTTTTATTTATTGATGAAATTCATCGAATGCCTAAATATATTGAAGAAATATTATATCCGGCGATGGAAGATTTTGAATTAGATTTAGTTTTGAATAGTGATGGAAAAAGTCGAAGTTTAAAAATTGATTTACCACCTTTTACTTTAGTAGGCGCGACTACAAGAGCGGGAGATATTTCAAGTCCTTTAAGAGACCGATTTGGAATTGTATCAAAATTGCAATATTACAGTGAAGAAGAACTTCTTAAAATCGTATTAAGAACTAGTCGAGTTTTAGAAATGCCTATTATGGAAGATGCGGCTCGGTTAATTGCGAAACGTTGTAGAAAAACTCCTCGAATTGCAAACCGTTTATTTAAAAGAGTTAGAGATTTTGCTTTAGTAGAAAAGGATTCTTGTATTACTCTTTCACTTGCGGAAGAATCTTTAAAAAAATTAAAAGTTGATGAATATGGACTTGATGCCGTAGACACAGAATATTTAACCAGTTTAATTACTAAATTTAATGGAGGACCTGTTGGAATAGAGACTATCGCGACAAGTATTGGAGAAGAAGTGACGACCATAGAAGACGTAGTAGAACCATTTTTATTACAAGAAGGTTTTATAAAAAGAACCCCAAGAGGTCGTGTCGCCGAAGAAAAAGCTTATCAACACTTAAAAATTGATCACATGACAACATTATTTTAAAGGAAGTGAATTATTTTGAAAAATCGTTTAATTGTAATTGAAGGCCCACAAGGATCTGGAAAAACGACTCTTGCTAATTATTTAAGAGAAAATATAGGAAGTTCTAATTTATACCGATTATCGGGTCAAAAAGAAAAGGGATTATCTGGAAAAGAAATCAGTAAAAAAATGTATCTTTCTTTATTAAAATATTTAAAAAGTATGGAAGAAATTCCGATGGATTTAATTTTTGATCGTACTTTTTTTACCGAAGAAATTTACTCACGATGCGGTTTAAAAGAGTATGTATTTCATGATGTATATGAAAAATTACTGGAAGAGTTTTTAAAATTAAATTATGAAATTTATTTGATTGTATTATATTTAGAAAATACAAACCTTTATGAACAACGATTAGATCGGGAGTCACATCATCAGTATCAATCCTTTAGTCTTCAAAATAGCCTGAAACAACAAATGGCTTATTTAGAGTTAGCAAATGAATTGGAAAAAGAAGACATTCATGTTTTAAAATTGTCTATGGATGATTTTCATGCATCTTATCAAAAAATAAATGACATGTTTCATATTAAGTAGAAAAGAGGATTTATGAGTACAGAAGATTTTAATTACGAGTTACCAGAGCATTTAATCGCACAGAGTCCTCTTCCAAATCGAAGTGATTCCAAACTTCTTGTGATGAATCGCGATACAGGAGAAATAGAACATAAGCATTTTAGAGATCTCATCGATTACTTACGTCCAGGTGATGTTTTAGTATTAAATGAAACAAAAGTCATTCCTGCAAGACTAATTGGAAAAAAGATGGATACTTCGGCAGTCATTGAACTTCTTTTATTAAAAGAGATGGGAAATGACACTTGGGAATGTTTATCTCGTCCCTTTAAAAGACTTCATGTAGGAAGTAAAATTTCTTTTGGAAATGATTTATTAATTGGAACAGTAACTCAAAAAAAAGAAAGTGGTATCGTTTCTGTCAAGTTTTCATATAAAGGCATTTTTTTAGAAATATTAGATCAATTAGGAGAGATGCCTTTACCACCTTATATTCATGAGAAGTTAAAAGAAAAAGATCGATATCAAACGGTGTATGCCAAAACTCTTGGATCCGCGGCCGCGCCGACGGCAGGACTTCACTTTACCAAAGAGTTATTAAAAGAAATTGAATCAAAGGGAGTCATTATTGCTAAGGTTTTATTACATGTAGGATTAGGAACATTTCGACCTGTAGAAGTTAGTGATGTCACCAAACATAAAATGCATAGTGAATTTTATCAAATGAGTGATGAGGTCGCACGTATTTTAAATCAAGCAAAGAAGGAACATCGAAGAATTATTGCCGTAGGAACAACTTCAACAAGAGTATTAGAAACGGTCATGCATGAACATCATCAATTTATCGAATGTGAAGGAAATACAGATATCTTTATTTATCCAGGATTTGATTTTCAAGCTATAGACTGTTTAATTACCAATTTTCATTTACCAAAAAGTACTTTAGTTATGCTTGTAAGTGCTTTTTCTAAAAAAGAATATATATTAAATGCCTATCAAGAGGCTATTAAAAATGATTATCGCTTTTTCTCATTCGGAGATGCGATGTTTATTGAAAGAAAATAAAAAAAGATGTAAGATACATTGAGTAAGAAGTGGGGATGTTTTAAATGATTACATTTGAAGTAGAAAAAACAGAAAAGAATACCATGGCAAGATTAGGAAGACTTAAATATAATGGAAAAGAGTATGCGACTCCAATGTTTATGCCAGTTGGAACAGAAGGGGCCGTGAAAACATTAAGTCCAGAAGAGGTCAAAGAGACTCAAGCCGGGATTATTCTTGCCAATACTTATCATTTGTGGCTTAGACCTGGAGATGACGTGGTAAAATTAGCCGGAGGGCTACATAAATTTATGAATTACGATGGACCGATTCTTACGGATTCAGGAGGTTTTCAAGTATTTTCTTTAGCAAAACCAAAAGATATTTCGGAAACTGGTGTTCTTTTTAAAAATCAATACAATGGCGATTCTTTATTATTAACTCCTGAAAAATCGATTCAAATTCAAGAAAATTTAGGGAGTGATATTGTCATGAGTTTTGATGAATGTCCTCCTGCTAGTGCGTCAAAAGAATATTTACAAAAAAGTGTCGAAAGAACTTTACGATGGGCAAAAAGAGGAAAAGAGGTCTTTAAAGGAGAAAATCAACTTTTGTTTGGAATTGTACAAGGAGGTCCTTATGAAGACATTCGAAAATTTAGTGCCGAAGAAACTGTAAAAATTGGTTTTGATGGGTATAGTATCGGAGGAGTCGCGAATGACCATGAAAGTAAAGAAGATATGTACCGAGCATTTTTGTATTCTACTAAATATCTTCCTCAAGATAAAATAAGATATGCAATGGGAATCGGTGAGCCTATCGATATGATAGAAGGTGTTATAAGAGGAGTTGATATTTTTGATTGTGTTTTACCAACTCGACTTGCAAGACATGGACACGCTTTCACAAAGGATGGAAAAATCAATTTAAAAAATGCCAAATATAAAAAAGACTTTGAACCAATTGAGAGTACTTGTGATTGTTATGCTTGCAAACATTATACAAAAGCTTATATCAAACACTTAATTGGAACTCAAGAATCTTTTGGAGCAAGATTATTATCGATTCATAACATTCGTTTTCTAATTCGTCTTACAGAAGAAATCAGGGAGGCCATCCAAAAAGATGAGTTACTAAAATATCGAGATGAATTTAAAAAACGTTATTATGGAGATGCCTATGAAAAATAGTAAATGGGTTCTTTTAACAATAGTTCTTATTTTATTTTCGATGATTTTATATACCTTTTATAAAGTTTCTTATAATCATACTTCTCATATTAAAGAAGTAGCAGAAAAACGATTAATTGAATCTGCTAAACAATGTATTTGGGATGACGCTTGTAGTGAAAATAAAATTTACATAGGAGAACTCATGGAAAAAAACTATTTAAAAACAGAAGTTAATCCTATTACAAAAAAATATTACTCTAAAGAATCTTATATTGAAAAAGAAGGAAACACTTATACTTTTCATGAAGTTTAGTGTTTTTTATTGATTCCAATCATCGATCCTAAAACACTTGATAGTATGAGTACACAGTAATAAATGATTCTTTCTATAGAAAATCCTGTTCGATAAAAAAGTAAGTTAATAACGATTAATAAGAAAATAAGGCAAAGTCCTATCTTTAAACCTTCTAAATAACCTTTTTTTAAAGCTTTTTTACCCCAAGTAAAACCAATAAAGAAGAGAGTTAGTATCATGACAATAAAAATAAATAAGTTTGTTCCTTTCGTATAGAGAATCGAAAATAAATTAAAAAGAGAAAGAATGATGGAAAAAAAACATAATATACCTAAAAAAATCAGAATTGTTTTTCCATATTTTTTTAAAGTTTTCATTTGAATCACCTAATAGATTATATGTTTACTAGAAAAAAATAAAACTCTTGCAAAGAAAAGGATTAAAAATTTCATTTTTTAACCATAATAGGATTAGATACAAGTTTAATAAATAGAAAGGAACTCAATTTTTAGAAATGAAATGATTTTCTAAAATTGATTATAAGTGATATTATGGGAGAATTACTGAATGTATTGTTTCGAACAGGCTTTTTTTATTTCTTTATTGTACTTTTATATCGATTAATGGGAAAAAGGGAAATTGGTCAACTTGGAATTATTGATTTAATCGTGTCTATTTTGATTGCCGAGTTAGTAGCGATTTCGATTGAAGAACCAGATAAATCATTATGGCTTACTATTCTTCCTTTATCTTTTTTAGGTTTATTAGAAATTTTACTTGCATATATTAGTATTAAATCGAGAACGTTTCGAAAAGTATTTGATGGAAAGCCATCGCTTATAATATGTAATGGAAAAGTCAATTATAAAGAAATGGTAAAACAACGTTATAGTATGGATGATTTACTTTTGAGTTTAAGACAAAAAGAAATTAAAGATTTGGAAGATGTTGAATATGCTTTTTTAGAACCAAATGGAAAGTTATCTATATTTAAGTATAATTTTTTACATTTAAAAACGAATTATCCGATGCCTTTAATTTTAGATGGAGAAATTAATATGAAGACTTTAGATTACTTAAATAAAACTAAAAATTGGTTACAAAATGAAATAGAAAAGAAAAATTTAACTATAAAAGATATTTTTTATGCATTTTATAAAGGAAAAAAAATTTATTTAATTACAAAAAATGAAATTTAAATTTTTTTATTTTAGATTTAGAGAAAACGGACATATTTCGACAAAATTTTCTCTTTTTTTTTGCTATAATTTTTGTGGTGAAGCCATATGAAATCAAAATTAATTGTTTGTTTTTTTGCTCTGCTAACAGGTGTTGCTTTAGCATTGCCTGTGTTTGTTGTTCATCATCCCGAAAAGAATAATGAACCGGTATCTTTGTATGTTTTACAAATTGGAGTGTTTGAATCGTATGAAAATGCTTTACAAAAACAAAAAGAATTTCCAACTTCTATTATTTACAATGATTCTAATTTTTATCGAGTTTTGATTGGCGCGTCTACTAGTTTGGAAAGTTTAGATAAAGTCAAAAAAATATTAGATGAAAAAAATATTTATTATTATGAAAAAGAAATAACAGATGTTTTTTTAGAAAAAGAAATTGTTTCAAGTTATAATTTGTTACTCGAGCAAGCAAATGAAAAAGAATCTATTTTACTTTTAAATCAAAAAATTTTAGAAACGATGGTGAATATATGAAATTAAAAGAGTTACCTAATGAAGAAAAACCAAGAGAAAAGGCGAAAAAATATGGAATAGAAAATTTAACAAATGTTGAATTACTTTCGATTCTTTTTCGAACTGGCTCTAAACAAAAGTCCATTAAAGATTTTTGCTGTGATTTTTTTAATGAAATAGGGGGTTTAGAAGGCTTAAAAAAAGTAAGATATTCTTCTATTATTAAAATATCTGGGATGGGAGAAGCAAAGGCACTTACTTTACTCGCGGCGATAGAATTAGGAAAAAGACTTTCTGGTAAAGAAAAAAAAGAAAAAATTAAAATAAAGTCCACTCAAGATGTTTTTCAAAATTATGAAAAATTTTTTGAAAATGAATTACAAGAAAAATTTTGTGTCTTATTTTTAAATAATCGAAATGAAGTGATTACAGAAAAAATTATATTTTTAGGAACTGCTAATTATAGTATCGTTCATCCAAGAGATGTTTTTTATGAATCTATTTTAAACAATGCAATCAAAATTATATGTATTCATAATCATCCAACGGGAGATGTGACACCTAGTAAAGAGGATATAAAAATTACGAATCAGTTAAAAGAAGCAGGTCAAATATTAGGAATTCCTTTGTTGGATCATGTAATTATTGGAAATCAATCTTATTATAGTTTTTTAGAAAGAGGTCAATTATGAAAAAATATACTTTATTTATTATTTCCTGTTTTTTATTTTTACTTGTTTATTTTGAGTTAGATATTATTTATTCTCTTTTTTTTAGAACTCATCCAAATTTAAATGAAAGTTATTGTTTGTCTAGTGATTATCAAAATACAAAAGCTCAATATGAAGAATTGTCTTCTAAATTAGAATTATGGCATGAAGAAAATCAAATTGTAAGTAAAGTTGTTTTACATGATCCTTATTTATTTTTTGATCAAGTAACCATTCTAAAAGGACGTGAAGAAAATATAAATATAGGTGATGTTGTATATGACGAGGTTGGATATATTGGAAAAATTATAGAAACAAGAAGACATTCAAGTATTGTTGAATTAGTGACAAGTTCTAATACTAAAATGCCTGTAAAAGTACAAAATAGTTATGGTGTTTTACAAAAAGAAAAAGATGGATTAGTTGTAAAAAATATAACTAGTAAAGAAGAAATTACAGTAGGTAGTATTATTGAAACGTCAGAATTTTCTAGTATTACTAAGAAAATACCTGTTGCAGAAGTAGAGGAAGTCTATTCTACTGGTGTCGAGCAAATATTAAAAGTAAAGCCTTTAATAAATGTAAATAATTTAAATTATTGTTTAATTGAAAGCAGTGTTTCATATGATTAATATTTTTTTTCCCACTTATTTTGTTTTTTCTCTTTTTCCTTATGCTAGAAAAATTTCTTTTATTTATTTTTTATTTATAGGATTTTTTTTAGATCGTATTGTTTATTATTTGCCTTTTATTCATACTATCTTTTTTTTCATTGTTTATTGTTTTCATTTTGCTTTAAAACCTCCTTTAAAAAGAAGAAATGTTAATATTCGAATGTTTGTGACGTTAACTGTTTATTTTTTTCTAATTTCATTATATAGTTTAAATTTTTATTTTTGGTATTATATTTTTGAATTGATTTGGAATGTTATCATTGTGAATTTAATTTATGAAAAAGATAGAATTTATATTAATAAAAAAAATATTAGATATTTAATTATTTTTTAATTTTTTTCTAAAAAAATTTATTATATACTTATATATATGGAGGTATTTATGAAAATATTAAAATTTAAAAAATTAAAAAATAATCTTTATGAAGTTTTATTGGATGGAAAAACAATTTCTTTATATGAAGATATTATATTAAAATATGAATTATTAATGAGAAAAGAAATATCAAGTAAAGATTTAGAACAAATTGAACAAGAACAACATCTTTATGAATGCTATGAAAAAAGTTTACAATATTTAAATAAGAAAATGCGTACTAAAAAAGAAATGCAAAATTATTTAAAAAAATGTGGTTATTCTATGAAAGATATAGATTATACGATTTCAAAATTAGAAGGTTTAGGATATTTATCTGAAGAAAAATATATAGAAGCATTTTTACATGATCATGTAAAATTTACATTGGATGGACCTAATAAATTGAAAAAGAAATTAAAAGATTTGGGTTTAGAAGAGCAAAAAATTGAGGAACAAATTGCTAGAATACCCACTTGTGTTTGGCAAGAGAAAATAGAAAAAATTATTGAAAAAAAAGTGAATTCCAATCATAAAGATAGCGAAAAAAATTTAAAACTAAAACTTCATAATTATTTGATTTCGAATGGTTATTCATATGAGGACTTTCATTCAAAAATAGAAAATATATCCATAGAAAATGAAAATATTTTATATGAAAAAGAAAAAGAAAAATTAAGAAAAAGATTATCTCGAAAATATACGGGAGATGAATTAGACACTCAAATTAAAATTAAACTATATCAAAAAGGATTTGAAAAAAAATGATAATATCCCAAAGTGTCAATTGACGTCGGGGGGGGGGTTATGTGATAAAATCATTCTATAAAGTAGGGTGATTTTTTTTATATGAAATTAGAAAGATTTAAGGAAAAAAATAATAAAAAAATAGGAATCATTTTGTTTACCATTACTTGTATTTTACTTATTACAGGAGTCATTTTATATAGAACGTTTGCTATTTTTGAAACAAATGATATTTTTAATATTATAAATGGAGAAGTAAAAGATGAAGGAAATATTCGTTTTATGGTTTATGTAGATAATGAATTACAAAAAAGTGTACC
>CANQRJ010000030.1 GCA_947626215.1 uncultured Bacilli bacterium | reverse complement strand
AAAATTAGGTACAATAATTTTATAACACATTCTTTCGCTTGCTCAAGATGTGCTATAAAATGCTTTACATTATAACAAATCCAATTCAATTAATCTATCTTTTTGCTTGAAAAAATTGAGACAACATTCTCTTATACATTTGTTCGTTTTTTTGAGTTTCATTATTAGATAAAATGACATATGATGTCTTGTTATATTCTTTTTTATAATCCAATTTAGAAACTAAATAAAAAACATGAGCAATTCTTGCTTGTTGAATAATCTCTTTACACATAGAACATGGCTCTAATGTAACATACAAATCACAATCAGATAGATTCCATCTTCCAAGGATCTTCTCTGCATTTCGTATAGCATTAATTTCTGCATGACCTATAATGTCATGTTCATGTTCTCTAGTGTTATGTGAATAACTAATAACTTGAGAATCCTTAACAATAACGGCTCCAATAGGAACATCTCCCGAATCACTAGCTAACTGAGCTTGCTTTATACATAAATCAAAATAATCATTCATTAAAATCATCACCTATAAAAAAAGTGCACACAAATAGGGAATGACGTGGCTGCTACTTTCCAGTTCTGACCAGATTACATTATATTTGTTGCACGTATCAATAATAACAAATTCATCATTAAAAAGCAAGCTTAAATTTTAATGTTTCACGTGAAACATTAAACTATACTTTTTCATATAAATTAATAAATAATATTAGATCATTAATCCAAATAACATAATAACAAATAAAAGAAACTTATTCACAATGTTTCACGTGAAACATTGTGCCACAAAAACTATCAAAAACAAATAAAGTATTAATTTTATTTAGAAAAATAGAAAATAAACAAATCCTAACAGTTAAAAACACTTCAATATTCACAATTATTGCTATTTTATTACAAATATAAATAAAAGTTATTCACATTAATATATGTTTCACGTGGAACATATACTTTTCCTAAGTTTAAAAGAAATAAATTTTTAAATATTTTATAAGGTAATCAATTAAAATATAATAACAATTAATTTTTATAAACTATGTTTCACGTGAAACATAGTTATTCACATTAATATATAATTTTATATAAATTTTTTCAAATTAAAACTTTTTAATATAATATATTAAAATTAAAATACTTACATTTAATTTAAATTTATAAAAAAAATGATTTAAAAAAAAGAAAATTAATAAAAAAGAAATATTTATTTACAATAAAAGAGATTAATATAATAAAATATTTATATATTATTAAATATTTTAATAAATCTAAAAAAAACAATGTTTCACATGAAACATTGTTATCCACATTTTTTTAAATTTTAATTCTAATGTTTAAAATATAAAATATTATTAGTTCATTTAACAATAAATTCTTCCTATGTTCCACGTGAAACATAAAAAAGGAACAAATTATTCTGTTCCCTCTTCATTATTGTTTTTATTATCTATAGTATCTACTTCAATATTTGGATCTATAGTCTCTGATTCATCATCCTCATTTTTTTCTTCATGAGCTACAATGCTAATAGTCGATACCATTTGATTTTCTTTTAAGTTGATAAGTCGTACACCTTGCGTTACACGTCCCAAAGTAGAAACTTGATTCAATGGTAAACGAATTAACATACCCGTATTAGTAATAATAACTACATCAGAATTTTCTTCAACAATCTTAAATGCCGCGATAGAACCGTTCTTTTCAGTAATATTAAGTGCCTTTACTCCTTTGCTTCCTCTAGAAGTTTGTCTATAGTCACAAACATTTGTTTGCTTACCGTAACCCTTCTCAGTAACAATTAAGATTTTATCATTATCTGTAGCAACTTCTGCACCAATGCAACTATTACCTTCACCTAAATTAATTCCTCTTACTCCACTTGCAGTTCTACCCATCACTCTTAAAGAATCTTCAGTAAACTTCACCATTCTACCAGAACTAGATCCTAATAAAACTAAATCTTGACCCGTTGTTTTACGCACACTGATAAGTTCATCTGTTTCTCGTAATGTAATACAAATCTTACCATTTGTACGAATATTATCAAATTCAGAAATAGCAGTTTTCTTAACAATTCCTTTCTTTGTTGCAAATAACAAATATTTATATTCATTATCTGCACTCACACGAATCATAGAATTAATAGACTCATCTTTATCAATTTGAAGCAAGTTGATAACTGGTATGCCTTTCGATTGACGACTAAATTCAGGAATTTCATATCCTTTCAAACGGTATACCTTGCCTTTATTTGTAAAGAATAAGACATAATCATGTGTGGATAAGTTAAGCAAATGTTCCACAAAATCTTCTTCATTCGTTGCCATACCCTTCACTCCTACACCACCACGATTTTGAGACTTAAAGGTATCACTAGTCGTTCTCTTAATATAACCTTTATTTGTTAACGCAATCATAATATTTTCTTCTGGAATCAAAGATTCATCTTCAATATATTCAATTGCAGTCATATCAATATGAGTACGACGTTCATCGGCATATTTATCTTTAATTTCAAGAAGTTCTTCCTTAATAATTGCTAATACCTTCTCTTCACTAGCTAAAATAGCCTTATATTCATCAATTTTTTGAAGTAACTCTTTAAGTTCCTCCTCAATTTTTTCCTTCTCTAAACCTGTTAAACGACGTAATCTCATTTCAAGAATGGCATTAGCTTGAATTTCATCTAAACCAAATTTAGACATTAATCCATTTTTGGCATCTTCATCTGTATGACTACCACGAATCACTTTAATCACTTCATCAATATGATCTAAGGCAATCTTTAAACCTTCTAAAATATGAACACGATCTTCTGCTTTCTTTAAATCAAAGCGCGTACGGCGAATAATAACTTCTTTTTGAAAATCAATATATTTACTAATAATATCACGTAATCCCAAAGTTTTTGGAACACCTTGATCAATCATCAATAAAATAATACCATAAGTCGTTTGGAAAGCCGTATGTTTATATAAATTATTAAGCACAACTTGAGGATTTGCATCCTTTTTCAAAGTAATTGTAATCTTAATACCATCCTTTAAATCAGAATGATAATCAGAAATTCCATCAATAACCTTGTTATGAACAAGCTCGGCAACCTTATTTTTAAGTTCTAAAGTATTGACTCCATAAGGAACTTCATCAAATACAATATAAAATCTTCCATTTTTTTCTTCAATACTAGCTTTAGAACGTATCGTAATACTTCCACGACCCGTTTCATAAGCCTTTCGAATACCAGAATTTCCTAAAATAATCGCGCCTGTTGGGAAATCAGGTCCTTTAATATGTTTCATAAGGCCTTCTGTATCAATATCTGGATTATCTATATAAGCAACGCATCCATCAATGACTTCCCCTAAATTATGAGGTGGTATATTAGTAGCCATACCAACCGCGATACCCATTGTACCATTGACCAATATATTAGGAAATCTACTAGGTAACACAGTAGGCTCTAACTCTAACTCATCAAAGTTTGGCGTCATATCTACCGTATCTTTATTTAAGTCTCTTAAAAGTTCACCTGTAATCTTAGCCATACGAGCTTCTGTATAACGCATGGCGGCCGCCCCATCACCATCCATATTACCAAAGTTACCATGACCATCTACAAGAGGATAACGGAAACTAAAATCTTGAGCCATACGAACCAAAGCATCATAAATAGAAGAATCTCCATGAGGGTGAAATTTACCCATAACATCTCCCACAATACGAGCACATTTTTTATGTTGCTTATCAAACGTATAACCAGACTGATACATAGAGAATAAAATTCGACGATGAACAGGTTTTAAACCATCTCTTAAATCTGGTAATGCACGTGCCGTAATAACACTCATCGAATAATCGATAAACGACTTACTTATTTCTTCAACAATATTATTTTGTTCTATACGATCCATATAAACCTCCCTACAAATCTAACTCGGCATAACCGGCATTTTCTTCAATAAACTTACGTCTAGGATCCACTTCTTCTCCCATAAGTAAAGAAAACATGTTGTCGGCCGCGATAGCATCTTCTACCGTAATTTGTCTTAAAACCCTTGTATCAATACTCATAGTCGTATCAAATAACTCATCGGCATCCATTTCTCCTAAACCTTTCATACGTCCAATTTCATACTTTGTATTAGGAGATAAACTATCAATATATTCCTGTTTTTCCTCTTCTGTTAAAACATATTTAATAGTTTTACCATGTTTAATACTGAAAAGTGGAGGTTGAGCCGCATAAACGTGACCTGCCTCAACAATAGGTCGAAAGAAACGATAAAATAAAGTTAATAACAAAACACGAATATGAGAACCATCGACATCGGCATCGGTCATAATAATAATTTTATCATAACGTAATTTACTTAAATCGAATTCTTCACCAATACCAGTTCCAAAGGCCGTGATAATCGTCCTGATTTCTTCATTCGATAAAGCCCGATCAAGTCTTGCCTTTTCCACATTTAAAATCTTACCACGCAAAGGTAAAATAGCTTGAGTCATACTATTACGACCTTTTTTAGCAGAACCACCGGCACTATCACCCTCGACTAAGAAGATTTCACACTCTTTAGGATCCTTACTTTTACAATCGGATAATTTTCCATAAAAGTTTGTAACATCTAAATCTCCTTTTCGACGAGTCATTTCTCTTGCTTTCTTAGCCGCGACACGAGCTCTAGATGCCGTCATACATTTTTCAATAATCGCGCGAGCCGCATCAGGATTCTCCATCAAAAAACGTTCAAAACCATTACCAAACACATCACTTGCTATCTTACGAACTTCACTATTTCCTAATTTGGTTTTCGTTTGTCCTTCAAATTGAGGATTTGGATGCTTACAAGAAATAATCATCACAACTCCTTCACGAACATCTTCACCCGTTAAACTTTCATCATTTTCTTTTAAAATCTTTGCATTTTTCGCATAATTATTAATGACTCTTGTTAAGGCTTGTTTTACACCGTCTTCATGGGTTCCACCTTCTGTAGTATGAATATTATTTGTAAAAGAGTAAATTTGAGGATTATAAGTATCATTATATTGCATAGCTACTTCAATTAAAATATCATCTTCTCTACCCTCTACATATACAACATCAGAAAACAAAGGCGTTTTATTTCGATTTAACATATTTACATATTCGATAATTCCACCATTGTAATGGAAAATTTCTTTTTTCTCATCTTCTCGATGATCGATTAAAGTAATACGTACTCCTTTATTTAAAAAAGCCATTTCTTGTAAACGTTTATATAAAATATCCCAGTTATAAACAGTTGTTTCAAACATAGTAGGGTCTGCATGAAAAGTAACAGTAGTACCTGTTCTTTCTTCACTACAATGATCCACGATTTTTAATGGTTCTACAGGCTTCCCACCATTTTCAAATCGCATCATATAAACGTTACCTTCACGATAAACACGAACTTCAAGCCAATCAGACAAAGCATTAACAACACTAGCACCTACACCATGAAGACCACCAGAGACTTTATAACCTCCACCACCAAATTTTCCACCGGCATGTAAAACCGTAAAAATAGTTTCAATAGTAGATAAACCTGTTTTTGCATTCGTACCAGTAGGCATTCCTCGTCCATCATCTTTAACGGTAATGACGTTTCCTTTTCCAATTTCAACTTCAATATCATCACAATAACCGGCCAAAGCCTCATCCACTGCATTATCAACAATTTCCCAAACTAAATGATGAAGTCCGGCCTCATTCGTATTACCAATATACATACCAGGACGTTTTCTTACGGCCTCTAGTCCTTCCAAAACTTGAATTTGTTCATCGCCATAATTTACTTTATTTTCTTCTTCTTTCATGTTCATCCTCCCTCACAATAGAACCATTTTCTATATAAAAACTTTTATAAGAAAACTCATCTAAAGATACAAAATGCTTTAAATCCGTAGTAGTAATAAACGTTTGAATTTCACTTTTCAACAATTTTAAAATATTTTGTACTTTTTCTTCATCCAATTCACTAAACAAATCATCTAAAATAAAAATCGGATAATTTCCAGTGAATTCTCTAAATATTTCTAATTCACTAAACTTATAAGAAATAATGGCATTTTTTTGTTGTCCTTCACTTCCATAATCTTTTAAATCTTTTCCATTTAGTAAAAATTTTAAATCATCCGTATGAATTCCAATATTCGTTTTTCCAAAACTTAAATCCTTTTGCAAACTATTTTGATACATCTTTAAAATTTGTTCTTTGTTTTTTCCATCATAATCACTAAGATATTCCACTTTTAATCCAGAAACATGTGCGATTTTTTCATAAAAATTTCCTATCTCTTTATTAATAGATTCTAAAAACAATTTTCTTTTTTCATAAAGATAAATGCCATAATCCACTAATTTTTCAGTTAAAATATTTAAGTAATCACTAGAAAGACTACCATTCATCATCATTTGTTTTAAATAAGCATTTCTTTGTTTCAAAAGAATTTTATATCGGTTCAAATACTGTAAATAATCTAAATTTACCAATGAAATAGAAATATTTAAAGTTTTCCTTCGGGTACTCGGTGTATCTTTTATAAAACGTAAATCATCTGGATGAAAAAGAACGATCGTAATTTTAGAAATATAATCACTAATTTTAGCAATTTTATTATGGTTTACTTGCACTTTTTTTCCATCTTTACTCAATAGAACAGTATAGACATTTTTCGATTTTTGTTTCACAGTTCCTTCGACCTTACAGGCATTTTTGCCATCTAAAATCAACGTTTTGTCTCCAACAATCCGAAAACTTCTTGTAAGTCCTAAGACATAGATAGATTCAACCAAATTTGTTTTTCCTGAACCATTTTTCCCATAAATTAAATTCAATGTAGGTGAAAAATGAACTTCTAACCTCTCATAATTGCGAAAATTTAGTAACTTTAAAAATTCGATTTTCATAATATTGCCCCTTAAACTTCGCTTATAGAAAAATAATGGTTCACCAATACTCCTATACCTAAATAAATTATACCATAAAAATTTATATTTTAAAACGTTTTTTTGCGTTTTTTCTCCCTCTTAATGCACTTTCAAGTCTCGTTGACCGAAGAATTTGATAATCGGCCATTTCATAAGAAGAATCCAAAACAATTTTTTGATGATTGGTAAATTGAAAAACAAGACCGTTCTTATCTTTATAATACTTTACTATTTTATTAAAGCAAATCCAAGCATTGTCTTTATACACTTTAGAAGAAAGAGGAAAAAAGATTAAATTACTAGACTCTTCCACAATAATAGGAGACCTTTGACATACACCAATCATTGCTTGAGTCCCTTTCTTACGTCCTTCTAAACTACTTCCAAAATAAAGACAACTTTCTTCCATAATTTTAGTTGGAGTACTATAAACCAAAAAAGAAGTATCTATTTCATAAACCTGAACAATATCTTTTTCAATAGGAAAAATAGCTAACGTATTTTCATTAATTTCATAATTTTGCATAGAACCACCCTGTTAATAGACACCCATCCTTTTATCAAACCTCCTTCACTAATCACATTGTACCACTCATACAAAAGTATGTCAATTTTTTTTTTAGAAGGTTATTGTGTTATTTTTGAATAAAAAAAAGACTACATAAGTAATCTTCCGTAATGTGCATAATGTTAATAAGTTTTAATAGGTAAAATAAGTTGAATTAAAGATTCATCAGAAACGGCTTTAATAACCAAAGGTTTCACATCATTATTTAAAAGAATCAAAATATCTTCTTCCTTAATTGTTTTTAAAGCCTCCATCATATATTTTGCACTGAAAGAAATATCAATACTTGCCGTATCACTAGTATCAACGTGCAATCTCTCTTCCGTTTTTCCAATTTCAGATGCATAAGAATTAATAATCATTTCCTTATTTTCAATTTTCATTTTCACAATATTCTTATCTTTTCCTTGAGTAAGAAGTGCCGCACGATCCACCGCACCTAAAAAGTCATTTTTCTTTGTTTGAACCAAAATTTCAAACTCTGTAGGAATTAAATTCGAAGTATTTGGGAATGTTCCAGAAAGTAAATTTGTTTGAAACTTAATATTCTTATATTGAAATAAAACACGGTTATTAAATACATTCATATACACATCATCGTCATCCACTAAAATGTGTTCAAGCTCAATGACATTTTTTCCAGGAATTACAATGTTTACATCTCCTTCAATAGGAGTTCCTATTTTAATATTCTTTTTAGCAAGACGATAAGAATCAGTAGCCAAGCACTCAAGTAAATCTCCATTAATTTTGATATTTAACCCTGTTAGAATAGGTCTTAACTCTTGAGTAGAAATAGCAAAAGCCGTTTGATTAATAAGTTCTTTTAAAACATCTGCCTTTAAAACAATTGGATCTTTATGACTAATAAGTTTAATACTAGGATATTCACTTGGATCTAAACAGTTTAAATTATATTGATTCCAATCAGAATAAATCTTAATTTTTAAACTATCTTGCATTTCAAAATTAATAATATCACTAGGCATCTTTCTTATAATATCTAGAATATATTTACTACTAATTATAATTGTACCAGGACTTTCAATATTTTTAATAAACTTACTTTCTATAAAAGTTTCAATTGTAAGTTCACTATCACTAGCCATAAGAGTTAAACCATCATTCGTAAGTTCAAACTTAATTCCGTTTAATACAGGAATTACATTCTTAGAGGAAATACCTCTTACCACATTGTTTAAATTTTCTAATAATACATTTTTTTCAATCGCAAATTTCATTTTTCATTCCTTCTTTCTTTTTATATAAATATATTAATAATATTAATACGGTGAATAAAGTGTATAACTAAATAAACCTCTATATCTACTTATCATTTTGTCGATTTTTGTCGTGGATAACTTTCCACAGAACTAATATTTATTCACATTTTATTTTGAATTTCTTTAATCTCCCCTTCCAACGCCTTATTAGTTTTTAAATCTTGAGAGATTTTATCACAAGCATGAATCACTGTAGAATGATCTCTTCCTCCAAATTCCATTCCAATACGGTTTAAGTTTTCCTCTGTTAAGAGTCGACATAAATACATCGCAATTTGTCTTGGATACGCAACTCCATTATTTCGTCGTTTTCCTTTTAAATCATTTACAGTAATATGATAAAATTCGGCCACAGCATTTTGAATTCCTTCAATACTATTCGTTTTATAAATATTGTTATTTCCAAAATCTCCAAGGGCCTCCATTGCAAAATTCAAATCAATCTTTTGAGGAACCATCATAGACGTATAAAACATAAGTCGATTAAGAGCTCCCTCAATATATCTTACATCATTTTGAAAGTTATTGGCAATATATTCAATCACTCCATCTTCAATTTTAGCAGAAATTGTCATATTTTTAAGTTTAGAACGAATTATATTACATCGAAGTTCAAAATCAGGTGGATAAATATCAACCGATAATCCCCAAGTAAATCGACTTCGTAGTCTTTCTTCTAATAACTTTAAATCTTCAGGACTTCGATCCGAACTAATAATAATTTGTTTATTAGCTTGATGAAGAGTGTTAAAGGTGTGGAAAAATTCCTGTTGAGTTTTTTCGGCACCTACTAAATATTGAATATCATCAATAATTAACACATCAATATCTCGATATTTTCGTTTAAAATCAGTTGTAATTTGAACGTTATTTCCATTCGTAATATTCGCAATGTTAATATAATCATCTTTAAACATCTCGCTTGTTGTGTATAACACCTTTTTATTAGAATGTTCTACAATATAGTTTCCTATCGCATGCATCAAATGAGTTTTTCCAAGGCCACTTTTTCCATAAATAAACAAAGGATTTTGAGCTTCTCCAGGCTTTTCTGCGACAAGCATCCCGGCCATTTTAGCAAGTCGGTTGGAGTCCCCCACAATATAATTATCAAAATTTAAACTAGGTATTAAATTAGAATCCCAATCACTAGGAGTAGAGATGTTTTCATGATTTTGTTCTAAAGGTTTGGACTCTTCATGAAAAACAGTTTCGTTAGAAGAATACGTTTCCTCTTCTACAACAGGCTTAGGAAGAATTTCTTCAATTTCTTCTTTTAATAAGAATTCATATTCATAATTTTGATTCGTCACTTTATAAAAAGCATTATCAATTAAATCATAATAATTAGAGCTAAGTATCTTTTTATGAATTTCCATAGGGACTTGTATATAAACTTTTCCGTCCTCAATTTTAATAAGTTTTAAATCATGAAACCACGCATGAAACGATGCAGAGTTAACTTCAGGAAAAATCTCATCTAATATAGATTGCCAAAGATTTTTTTCATCCATTTAACCACCCCGCTTCGCTTTTCAAACTACCAACTTCATTGTACACTTTTTTTTCAAACTTGAAAAGTATAAAATTTATATTAACATCTTATCCACAAGTTATCAACATAAAAATACTAGGTTTTATAGGCTATTACACCACATATCCACATTATTAACATTTTTTTAATCACAAAATAAACACCGTGTGTGGAAAAGTGTGTATTAGTTATGCACAATAAAGTGGATATGTTTATAAATTAAAATAAAACCAATAAAATAAAAGTCTTTTAAAAAGAAAAAAATTCACAAAAAATGTGAATATAATGTTTATAAATTTGTAATTTAAAAATTTATTTAATTTATTATTATCTTATCTCACAAACCGCTCCATCACTCTCGGCATCTTCTTTACTACTTTCTAAAGTACTATTATCATTTTTTAAATCATCAAAACCTTGTTCTTTTAATACCTCTTCACTCGCATTTTCAACATCAATGTCTAAAATAGTGTTATATTTATAATTTTGATCATCAGTATAAACTTTCAAACTTACCCCATCTTTAGTAAATTCTTCATTTTCTTCGTTCATAGATTTTTTAAATTGTTCCCAATTTGTCTTTGCATCAGGACTAGTAACGGTTGTATTTATTTCTATTGTCATATGTTTTAACTTATCATTTTGATACGTCATAGAAATGACTTGTTCAATGCTCATTTCCTCTTCATTTTCAGTAGAGGTACAAACCAATACTTTTTCTTTCTCTTCTCCTACACAACCTGTCATTAAAAAAATAACAAATAAACTTAAAAAAATCTTTCTAAATTTTTTCATAATCACTCTTCCTCACTAAAATTATTATACATAATTTCAAGAAAAAAAGAAATAAATTTTTTTAAATCATCGGACCAATTTGTTGAACATTTGAAATTTTTGACGACAAATCATTAAATTTATGAATAAATTCATTACTAAAACTATTTATGTTATTTAAATCCACATGAAATAATTTCAAAACCTCTTGAAATGACATATTTTTAGCATTTTCTAAATAATATTTATAAAATTCACATTTTTGATGATCATCTAAATTCATTTCATTAAATTTTTCAACAAAACAATAAGCATAAATAAATCTAGATTCATTAGATAAATGTTTGCCATTTTTTAAATCATAGTTTTGTATGCCAGTATAATCATGGACGAAATTGTCACCGGGATAATATTCATGAATAAATCTTTCAATTTTTGAAATGACTTTTTCTTTGCTAATATTCATAGAGATAGATAAGTCGTGAATAAGATTGTTATCTATATTATATTTTTTATTTTGTTTCATAAAATTTTTAAATTCTAATTCATCAATAGCTCTATATGATAAAAAAGCAACAGATTTATATTTATTATATTTGATATGCTCAATATCATTATCGTCTAAATTTTTAACAGTTTCATTTTGATTTTTATCATAAATTTGCAAATTAATATTTTTTAAATACTCTAAAAACAATTCTTCGGTTAATTCAGATTCAATTTCTGAAAATGCATTCACTTTATGTCTATTATTAATAGAACAATGACTGTCTAAATTTGAAATACCATGGCTAACTTCATGAGCTAAAGTGATTAAAGAATTTAAATCATTTTTATAATAAAATTTTATACCATTTTCATTAGTCAAAGATCTTTGCTTATCTTCAGATATATTATTATCATATTTTATAAATTGAGTATGTGATAATACAAATTTAATTTTATCTTTAAATTCTGGATTTATATTCATAAAAAAACTTATAACAATTTTTTTCATTTGTTCAAGATCAATATTAAAGATTTCATAATCTTTATTGCTATTTTCTTTAATAAAATTTTTATCTACATTATTTGCGATATTATAAGACGTTTTAAGCAAAACATCATTTTCTGAAACTTCATAAATATGTCCATTTAATAACAAATGATATATTTGATTATAATCCCAGTATTTATTATTTTTTACATATTGATATTTATAATTCAATTTGTTTATTAACTCATCAATTGAACGATTACGATTTGTTTCTTCCATAATTATCCATACCTTCTATTAAAACAAGTATAATATATGAAATACAAAAATTCAATAAAATCGTTGTTCATGTGATAAAATCAAGTAAAATTTGTAACTATTCAGACTAAGACATACTAAAACGAGGGCATATTAAGTAAATGGCTCTCTTTTTAGTTAAATAAAAT